>NZ_JBWKZU010000006.1:0-26892 GCF_059424825.1 Acidovorax sp. GW101-11A03
GTACCGCGCTTCGACAAGCTCAGCGTGAACGGTTTTGGTGTTGTTTCAAAGCCGCGCACTTCCGCCGCGTTCAATCCGCAGCCGCCGCCCGCACCAGCGCCAGCAATTGCTCGCGCGGCCCCAGCAGCGCATCGCCGCCCAGCAACCGCAGCGCCCCACCCTGCCCTGTAACCACCAGTTGCGGCACACCACGCGCACCCACGGCGCGCAGCGTGGCCTGGGCGGTAGCAGTGCGTTCGGCTGTGGCGCGCTGCAAAGCGGTGTCGGGCGCCAGGGCCAGGGCAGCGGCTTCTTGCAGGCCCAGGGCGCGCAGCACTTCGGCGATCACGGCGGGATCTGCGTTGTCGCGCCCCTCCACATAGCGGGCGTGCTGCAGGGCGTGCAGCGCATCCAGCTCGCGCGTGGGCGCGGTCTGCGCCACGGCCGTGAGGGCCAGGGTGGCCGGGCCGGAGTCAAAACGGCCATTCGCTGCGCCCAGGATCTGGTCGCGGTAGGCCTGCGTAAAAGGCTGGCCGGTGAGCTGCTGGATGCGCTGGTCATTGGCCCAGGCGTAGGCGGCAAATTGCGCGTCCATGGGCCGCGCGCCTGCGCCTGCAAACAGGCCGGAGGGGGCCAGCACCACCTCGACTCCCTCCTGCTCTTGCAGGAACTTGAGCGCGGGCGCGGCGGCATAACACCAGCCGCACAGGGGGTCGAACAGGTAAGTCACGGTGACGGTGGGCATGGGTCAAATTCTTTCGTTGGGGTCTGAGGTTTCAGACGCAGTCAATGCAGCTTCAAAAGCCGCAATCTCTTCGGCCAGCGTGCCCCGGCTGCGGAAGTGGCGGGCGGCGCGGTCGTACCAGTTTTCGGCGTCTTCCAGGTCGCCCTCTTGAAGGTGCAGGATGCCGTGCAGCCACGCGGCGAGCATGGAGCCGTCGTGCTGCACCAGATCGTGCGCCGCGTTCCAGCGCCCGGCGTGCAGGTGCTGCAGGACTTGTTGGAGCGGGTGCGTGGTCACGATCTGGTTCCTTTCAACAACTTGCTTTGACAGCTTTCAGCACGTCATCTCACCACTTCATCTCGCCCTTGTTGACCTTGGCTCCGATGTCCAGCGACAGGCCCATGGGCGCTGCGGGGTAGGCCTTTTTCATCGCGTCGATGAGTTCGGCGCTGGTCTTGGTGGCGGCGGCGTTTTTCTCAAACGCTTGCAGGTAGCCCTTGGTGTAGCTGATGTTGGCGGCATCCAGCGCGCCACCTGCGGGCATGTGGCCGGGCACCACCACCGTGGGCTGCAGCGCGGCCATTTCGTCGAGCTGGGCCACCCAGGCGCTGCGCTCGGCCACGGTTTGTGTGTCGGCCGTCCACACATGGGTGTTGGTGCCCACCACGCCAATGTTGCCCACGATGGCCTTGATGGACGGGATCCACGCATACGGGCGGTGCGCCAGCAGGCCGGTGGTGCCACGGATCTCGACCGCCTGGCCGTCCACGCTCAGCGTGTTGCCCGCGATGGCCTTGGGCAGCACGGGCGTGCGCGGTGCGTTGGCGCCCATCTTGGGGCCCCAGAACGAGAGCTTGGTGGCGAGCTTGGCATTGATCTTCTCCAGCACAGCGGGCGTGGTCACCACGTCGGCCTTGGGGAAGATTTCTTTCAGCGTCTCGACGCCAAAGTAGTAGTCGGGGTCGGCCTGGCTCACGTAGATGGTCTTCAGCTCTTTGCCCGTGTCGAGTACGTTGGCGGCAATGCGCAGCGCGTCAGCACGGGTAAAGCCTGCGTCGATGACCATGGCTTCCTTCTCGCCATAGACCAGGGTGGAGTTGACGTTGAAGCTGTTGCCGTCGGCGTTGTAGACCTTGACCTGCAGCGGCTGGGCGGCCTGGGCGCCGGTGAAGGCAACGGCGAGGGTGGCGGCGATGAGGGTGGTGCGGAACATGTTGGTTTCTCCAGGGTTTTGAGAGGTTGTGCAGATGACGGAATGAAGTTTATTTGCGCAAATCGATCCAATAAACCCGATAATTCGCGCATATTTGTTTCACCAATCGATCAAATAACCCCTTATGGACCGCCTGACCGCCATGCATGTGTTTGCCGAAGTCGCCACCAGCGGCAGCTTCAGCGCCACAGCCGACAAACTGGATATGTCACGTGCCATGGTCACGCGCTATGTGGGCGAGATGGAGCAGTGGCTGCAGGCGCGGCTGCTGCAGCGCACCACCCGCAGCGTGACGCTGACCGACGCGGGCGAACACGCGCTGCGCCGCTGCCAGCAGATGCTGGCGCTGAGCCAAGACCTGGAAGAAGAAACAGCCACCACCACCGAGGGCGCATTGCGCGGGCAATTGCGGCTGACCTGCAGCGTGTCGTTTGCGTTTGCGCAGATGGGCGCAGCGATTGCGGACTTTCTGGCGCAGCACCCGCAGCTCAAGATCGACCTGGACGCGAGCGAGGGGTCACTGAACCTGGTGGAAAAGCGCATCGACCTGGCCATCCGCATCAGTGCCGAGCCCGACCCACTGCTCATCGGCCGCCCACTGGCTCGGTGTGATTCGGTGCTGGTGGCATCGCCCGCCTACCTGGCCGCGCATGGCGTGCCGCAGCAACCCGCCGACCTGGCGCAGCACCGCTGCCTGAGCTACGCCAACTTTGGCAAAAGCGTGTGGCAGCTGACGCGCGGCGAGGTGGTGGAGCGTGTGGGCGTGAGCGGCCATTTCAGCGCCAACGAGGCCACCACGCTGATGCGCGCCGCGCTGGCGGGCGGCGGCATTGCGATGCAGCCGACCTATCTGGTCAACCCCTACCTGCACAGCGGCGAGCTGCAGGCGGTGTTGCCACAGTGGGACTTGCCGGTGATGACGATTTATGCGCTGTACCCGTCGCGCAGGCACTTGTCGCCTGCGGTGCGGGCGTTGCTGGATTTTTTGGTGGCCCGGTTTGCGGGGGTGCCGTGGTGAGGGATGGTCGCCTCGGCTGAATTACTACCAATTTAATAGCTGCCAGCGCTTATCCATCAGGCGGTAGAGGCCTATTTGGCTTGATTTTTCACAACCCTTTGAAAGCGCGCTGACACTCCCTCTCCCCTGGTGGGGGAGAGGGGGAGCATGGGGCGCGGCGCTCGGAAGAAGAGCCCCCTCTCCCCCGCCCTCTCCCGCGAGGGGAGAGGGAGTGAAGACCCGGCGCAGCGCGTGTTACCCCCCCGCCGCTACCAGGCCTTCGATTTACTCCGCCTCAATCCCCGCCGCCTTGATCACCTTGCCCCACTTCTGCGTCTCTGCAGCCTGGAACTTGGCGAGTTCATCGGGCGTGGTGGTCCAGGCTTCGGAGCCCGCGTTCTCGAAGAAGCTCTTGGCCGCTGCGCTCTTGGTGGCGGCGGTCAGCAGCTCGTTCAGGCGCGCCACCACCGGCGCGGGCGTGCCTGCGGGCACGTAGGCTGCAAACCAGTAGCCCATGTCGTAGCCCTTCACGCCCGCTTCGTCCAGCGTGGGCACATCGGGCAATTGCGCGCTGCGCTTTTGGGTGGAATAGCCGAGCGCACGCAGCTTGCCCGCCTTGACCTGGGGCACGCCGGTGGATGTGTCGGTGATCATCAAATCGATCTGCCCGCCCAGCAGGTCGGTGATGGCCAGCGGGTTGCTCTTGTAGGGCACGTGCAGGATGTCCACGGCCGCCAGCTGCTTGAGCATTTCGCCCGCCATGCGGCTCGATGAGCTGCCGCTGCCAAAGCTGAGCTTGCCGGGGTTCTTCTTGGCAAAGGCCAGCAACTCGCCCACGTTTTTGTACGGTGCGCTGGCGTTGACCACCAGCACCTGCCCGCCCTTGCCCAGGCCGGTGACGGGGGCGAAGTCCTTCACCGGGTCGTACGAGAGCTTTTTGTACAGGTGCTCGTTGGCGGCGTGGGTGGTGTTGGTGGTGATGAGCACGCTGTAGCCATCGGCCGCCGACTTGGCCACGGCCGACGCGGCGATCATGCCGCTGGCGCCCGCCTTGTTGTCGATGACCACGGGCTGCTTGGTGTCGTTGGTGATGGACTGGCCCAGCGCGCGCGCCAGCTGGTCGGTGGCGCTGCCTGCGGCAAAGGGCACGACGAAGGTGATGGCCTTGGCGGGGTAGGCACCGGCCGCCTGGGCCAGGGCGGTGGGGGCCTGCAGTGTGCCGAGCGCCAGCACGGCAGCGGTGGCGAGCAGAGCGCGGCGGGGGGATGAATGGGTCATGTTGTCTCCTGGTGTTGGTATGGATAGAAAAACGAAATCAAAGGTCTAGGCCGTATGGCCGCCAAAGTGCGGCGCCAGGTGCGCGGGCACGGTGACGGGCATATCGAGCAGCAGGTAGCTCAGCGCCTTGCCGTGGCTGTCGAGGTTGAGCGAATCGTTCACGCCACCGTCGAGCACGTCGTCCAGCACGATGTTCATGGCCTGCAGCTGAGGCAGCAGGTAGCGCGTGACCTGGCGCGGGCGGCGCTGCGCAAACTGCTGTGCCACGGCGGCCTCGGTGACTTGTTCGACCAGCACATCCCACAGCGCAGGCTGCCAGGCGATGACGCTGATGTTGGAGCGGTTGCCTTTGTCGCCGGTGCGGCTGTGGGCCAGGCGGTAGAGGGGAACAGACAGGAAGCCCCCCCTGAGACGCTGCGCGTCTTCCCCCTCGAGGGGGACGCCGCCCGTGCGGCGGGGCGGCCCTTGCACGGCGGCCGCTGGCACGGGCTGCGCCATGTTGGAGGGCTGTGGGCTCGGGGATTCGCTTTTTACGTCGGTCAAGGTGATACCTCCAGTGGCTGCAGTGCGGGCTCCACCATCTCAAAACGCACGGCCACAGCTTCGCGCGGCACCAGGCACGACACGGTGCCCAGGCGCGGGCGCATGGCGGTGCGTACGCCGCCGCCGCCCGCGGGCCCGCAGGTGTAGAGCGCGGTCACCTCGCGTACCAGCTGCTGGGCGCTTGCGTGGTCGCGGTGCTGCAGGGCCACGCGCAGGCGCACATCGCGGGCTTCGTCGTTGCCGTGGGCGGATGCATTCAGCCAGCGGCTGGTGTCGTCGCCAAAGATGCTGGTCACGCCAATCAGGTCGATGCGCAGCGGGCCCAGGCCTTGCAAGCGCTCGCGCAGCACCTCGCCCGCCAGTCGGGCACGGGCCTCAGCGCGCGGGCCGGCGTAGGAGATTTCGCCCTCGGCAAACCAGCCCGATTCAAAACACACGTTGACCTTGAGCGTGGCGGGCCGCGCATGGCCCTGCACGCCTTCCAGCCGCACCGCGTCAGCGCCCACCGTGGTCACGCGGGCGGTGGTGATGTCGGCCACCACATCGGGCGTGAGGTAGGCCGCCGGATCGTGCAGCTCGTACAGCAGCTGTTCCTTTACCGTGCGCTCGGTGATGCAGCCGCCCGTGCCGGGTGGCTTGGTGATGGTGCAGTGGCCGTCGGCGTCGATCTCGGCGATGGGGTAGCCCAGTTGCGCCAGGCCCGCCACATCCTTGTAGCCAGGGTCGGCAAAGTAGCCGCCGGTGACCTGTGCGCCGCATTCCAGCAAATGCCCTGCCATGGTGGCGCGGGCCAGCCGGTCGCAGTCGTCCAGCGCCCAGCCGTAGTGCGCCAGCGCGGGACCCAGCACCAGCGAGGGGTCGGCCACGCGGCCACAGACCACGATGTCGGCGCCCGCGCGCAGCGCGTCGGCAATGCCCTGCGCGCCAATGTAGGCGTTGGCACTCACAATGGGCTCGGTGGGCATCGCAGCGCCCAGCGCGCCTTGCAGCAGCGCGCGGTGTTCTAGGCCGCTCAGGTCGTCGCCCTGCAGTACGGCAATGCGCGGGCGGGCCAGGCCCAGCTCGGCCGCCAGCGCGTGGATGCGGCACGCGGCGCCATGGGGGTTGGCCGCGCCAAAGTTGCTGACGATGCGCACGCCGTGCGCCAGGCACTGCGCCAGCACGGGGCGCAGCAGGTCTACCAGCAGGGGTTCGTAGCCCGCATCGGGATCGGTGCGGCGGGCGAGCTGGGCCAGCGCCAGCGTGCGCTCGGCCAGCGTCTCAAAGATGAGCACCGCAGGCTGGCCGCTGGCGATGAGCTCCTGCACCACGGGCAGGGCCGCGTCGGTGCGGTCGCCCGAGAAGCCGGCGGCGCAGCCAACCAGCAGATTGGTTTTCTTTTGGTCGTTCGGCATGAGTCCGTTGTCTCCTGCAGCCGACTGTAGGAACATCCCGATATTCTGTGAAATCAATTGTTCTTATAAATCCATCTGAAACACAGATGAATGAAGTCATCCCCTGAATGAGCGCCCCCCACCTCTCCAGTCGCCAGCTCGATGCCTTTCTCGCGCTTGCCGAGCAGCGCAGCTTCACACGCGCCGCCACGTTGTGCCATTTGTCGCAGCCCGCGTTCAGCGCCCTCATCCGTGCGCTGGAGGACGACCTGGGCCTGCGTCTGTTTGACCGCAGCACGCGGCATGTGGACCTCACGCCCGAGGGGCAGAACTTTCTGGAGTCGGCCCGCCGCATCCGCGCCGAGATCACCAACGCGCTGGCCGCCGTGCGCAGTGCCGCCACGCTGCAGCGCGGGCGTGTGGCCGTGGCGCTGCTGCCGTCGCTGGCCGCAGGCTGGCTGCCAGGCGTGCTGGCGCAGTACCGCGCGGCGCACCCGGGCATCGAGATCGACATTGCCGATGTGCTGTCCGAGCCCTGCATCGACCGCGTGGCCAGCGGCCATGCCGACTTTGCACTGGCCGCCATCCGCGCCGATACGCCCGCGTTGCAGGCCGAGCCGTTTTGCAGCGACAACTTTTATCTGGTGTGCCCGGCCGACCACCCATTGGCGCGCAGGCGCAAGGCCATCACCGCGCAGGACCTGGCCGCCTGGCCCTTCATCCACCTGGCGCGCACCAGCAGCGTGCGCCAGTACCTGGAGGCCGCCCTGCACCCACAGGCCATGCACACGCTGATGGAGGTGGAGCAGCTCGCCACCGTGATGGGCATGGTGCGCGCGGGGCTGGGCATCAGCGTGGTGCCCGCGCTCACGCTGTTCCACTTTGACCAGCCGGGGCTGGTCACGCGGCCGCTGTCGCTGCCGGGGCTCACGCGGCAGATCTACCTGGTGCGGCGGCGGGACGAGAGCCTGTCGGTGGCGGCGCAGGCGCTGTATACGCTGGTGATGGAGCAGCGGCCTTGAGGGGCGCCGCAAGAAAGCTACACATTTGATAGCTTAAAGCGCTTGATGGACGCGCGGCAACAGCCTTTTTCGCTTCAAAAAACTAGCCGATCAGTTCAAACTGCCCCCGGTGTTCGAACCGCCCGTCCACCACCTCCCCCACCCACAGCGCGGCCACCTGGCCCGGCACCGACACGCCCGCCTGGTTGCGCGCAGCGCACCACGCGCGCGCCAGAGGCGCGGACTCGAAAGTGCCCACAGTGATGTGTGGGGTGTAAGGTAAATCCAGCCGCAGCGCATCGGCCAGCGGGCCCGTGTAGAGCGCGTCGTGCAGCAGCGACAGCGCCGCGTGGCCTTCATCCGGCACCAGGTAGGCATGGGCTCGGGGGCTGTGGGCGTCGGTGCCCAGCATGGCGTAGCGGCAGTGAAACGCGATGGGTGCCGTGCGCGCCGCCACCGCCGCCACATGGGCGAGGTAGGTGGCTTCGTCCACCGCGTTGCTGGCAAACACCAGCGTGAAGTGTGGGCGCACCAGCGCGTGGCCGGTGGGGTCGTTGGCGGCGCGCCAGGTGTCGATGGCCAACATGTCCTCGGCGGCGCAGACGGGGTAGGCAACGGTGTAGAGCGTGGGGTGCACGGCGTGCCTTTGCAGCAATGAGTCAATCAATCAGTCAGTCAATCCAGCAGGCCGACAAGGGTAACGTGCAGTTGGGGCATGGCCACTGTCGGCCGTCCCTCCCACGGTCGGGTTGTGCGCGCCCCACCCGGCCGCCTAAGCTGCCCACAGGCTCGCCGCCTCCGCTCACCCCCTCTTCCATTGCGCCACCGGGCGCCCTGCCCTGTTGCCCATGCACACACTCACCTTGCCCACGTCCACCACCATGCTCGCCTGGGTTTGCACCCGCTATGGCGGCACCGATGTGCTGCGGCTGCGCACCCTGCCGCGCCCCGTGCCTGGCCCGCGCGATGTGCTGGTGCGGGTGCTGGCGGCCAGTGTGTCGTCGGCCGATATGCGCGTGCGCACACAGAAGCTGCCACGCGGCTTTGGCCTGCTGGGGCGGCTGGCGTTTGGCATCACGCGGCCGCGCCAGCCGGTGCTGGGCACCGATGTGGCAGGCGTGGTGGAGGCCGTGGGCCGTGCGGTGACTGGCTTTGTACCCGGCGATGCCGTGGTGGGGGTGGCGGGCGTGGCGATGGGCGGCCATGCCGAGTACTGCCTGTTGCCCGGCACCCGGCCCCTGGTGCACAAGCCCGCTCGCCTGTCGTTTGTGGATGCGGCCTGCCTGCCGTTTGGTGGCTTGGCGGCACTGCACTTCTTGAACAAGGCCAACCTGCGCGCGGGCGAATCGCTGCTGGTGATTGGCGCAGCGGGCGCCGTGGGCAGCGCCATGGTGCAGTTGGCGCGGCACCGGGGCGCGCATGTCACGGCGGTGTGCAGCGGCGGCAATGTGGCGCTGGCGCGGGCGCTGGGTGCGCAGGCCGTGATCGACTACACCGAAGAGGACTTCACCCAGGACCCGCAGCAGTGGGACGTGGTGGCCGACACCGTGGGTGCGAGCAGCTTTGCCGCCTGCCTGCCGCGCCTGACAGAGCATGGCCGCTACCTGGCGGTGGCGGGCAGTCTGGCGCAGGTGCTGGCCCGCCCGCGCGGCACGCGCCGCAGCATTGGCGGCCCGGCGGCCGAGCGGCCAGAGGATCTGCAGACCCTGATGGACCTGGCCCAGGCCGGTGTGCTGCGGCCGGTGCTGGACTGCGCCTACCCGTTTGCCGACCTGCCTGCGGCGCATGCCTATGTGGAGACCGGGCGCAAGCGCGGGGCGGTGGTGGTGGCGCTGCCGTGAACCACAACTCCCACGGCACAAACTACTATCAAATAGATAGCTAAAAGCGCTTATCCGTAGCGCGGAGACGGCCCTTTTTTCTCAAACTTTGGCATCGCTGCGCGCCAGCACGGCCAGCTCCTGGTGCAGCAGCAGCTCCACTTCCTCCGGTTCAAACTGGTCCTGCAACAGCGGGATGGCAAAGCGGTATTCACCCCCGTCGTGCTTGCGCAGCACATAGGCCAGCTGCAGGCGTGCCAGCGACTGGCGCAGCGCCTGCGCGTCGCCCGCGATGCCATGGCTCTGCAGCAGATGGGCCAGGGCGACCAGGCTGGCCTGCCCGGCCTGGGCGGTGTGGTAGACCACAATGCGGTCGAGGCGGCAGGCAGCTTCGTCGTGGCTGAGGCGGCCCCAGCCGGCCAGGGCGTCCTGCACAGCCTGCGAGGCCAGGGCCTGGTCGAGGTGCCGCTTTTCAATCACGCGTTCGCCGGGCTGCAGCGCCTCCAGGCACTCCTGGCACAGGATGGCGACCAGGTTGGCGCGCTGGCCGCTGGCGTCCACCAGGCGGTCTACCAGGCGCTCGTTGTCAAAACCCAGGCGCAGCTTGCGCAGCGGCTCAGTGGCCAGTTCGCGGCAGGCGCTGCGCTCCAGGCCGCCAATGGCCAGCACCTCGCCAAAGTTGCGCAGGGGGCTTTGGTAGTCGAGCTCGGCCGTGGCATACAAATCCCAGAAGCCCGCGAGCATGAACCAGCAGCGGCCCTCTTCGCTGAGCGCGCGCAGGGTGGACAGCTGCACATAGCCGTTGGCCGATTCGTCACGGAAGAACAGGTCGGCCTCGTCGATGAGCAGCACCAGGCGCTTGCCCTCGTACTGCGCCTGCAGGTGGTCCACGATGGCTTCGAGCGGTGTATCGGCCGCCAGGCCAAACTGCAGCGCCATGCGCGGTGCCAGGCGGTGGTCGCGCAGCGAGACATAGTGGCACACGGTGTGCGGGTGGCCCGCCATGCGGCGCTGCACAGCCTTGAGCAGGCTGCTTTTGCCCAGCTGGCGCCCACCCACCACCAGGTAGTTGGCGGGCTCGCGGTTGATGACACGGGCAAGCAGCTGGGCGCGGCCAAAAAAGCCACCCTCGCGCGTCACACCGCCGCGTGTCTGGTAGGGCGAGATGCGCGTAATGCGCAGTTGCGCGGCCAGCTGGCGCAGCAGCACCTGCAGGGCCTCGCCACCAATCAGCCACTCGGTCTGGTGGGCGCTGTCCAGCATCACATGCAGGTTGGCGCGGTCGTCGGCATGGGCGCGCAGCAGGGGCCAGGGCGTGTCCACGCTGTGCTCGCACAGGATCAGCAGCACGTCGCTGCCGGTCTGAACGGCGCGCAGCTGGCGCAATACGGTGGCTTCGTCGATGCCGGGCGTGGGCACAAACACCAGGCAGCGGTCCAGCGACACGGGCAGGTCGGGCGGGAACTGCCACTCAAACACTGCACCGGGCAGCGCCCAGTCGGTGCTGGGCTGGCAGCGGGCCGACACGCGCTCGGCCAGCGCGCGGGCCAGGGCCGGGGCGCGCTCGCCGCCCGTGGCCTGGGCGCAGGCCACTGCGCGGCGCCAGTCCACCGTGCGGATGTCAGCGGCGAGCAGGGTGGCGTCCAGCCGCCGCAGCCAGCGCAGCAGGCGGTCGATCTGCGGCAGGCGCGCCAGCGGCGTGCGGCGCAAGCGTGCGGGGCGCAGCTGGCCCGCACCGATGAGCGGATGGCGCACCACCCACAGCACGGCGCCCGCCCCAAAAATCACGGCGCACCAGGCGATCAGCGAGCGCATCCAGCCAAACGGGTCGGCATCGGGCACTTGCGTGGGGCGCTCGAAATCGTCGGTGCTGCCCTCCAGGCAGTTGATGGGCAGGTAGCCCATGGGGATGGGCGGCTTGCCGGGGCGGCAGGACCAGGTGGTGGTGCCGGGTTTCAGCTCCACCACCACCTGGGTGCCAGCGAGCTTGCCCAGATCGGGGTGCTGGGCGATGTCGGCCTGCAGCACATAGGGGCGCGGGGAGGTGACGCGCAACTGCGGCTGGGCCACCGGGGGCGCGTAGGTATTAATGTCCTTGGGCCAGTGGCCCAGCTCGTTGTGCGCCTGCATCATCGCCACGCGCCACTGCACCAGCTCGCCCCACAACGGGCCCACGTTCATGGCCGCCATGAACCTGCCGCGCGTGGCCGGGTTGTGTTGGGGCGTGAACACCGCGCTGGCCACAAACAGCGTGACCAGCGCGATGACCACGGCGCGCACCACGGGTCTGGACAGCAGGGGCTTCAGTCCGCCGAGCATGAATCCAGCACCATGAAGCCCGCATCGCGAATGGTGGCGCAGCGCCAGTGCAGCCGCGCCGCATCGCCCGTGCCGCGCACATGGATGAGGTTGCCCCAGAACAGGGTGCGCAGTTCGTCGTCTTGCAGATAGGGCCGGGCGCGGCCCAGGTCGTCGGCCTGCAGCAGTTGCAGCAGGCGCGCGCGGGTGGCGGGCGCCTGGGCCAGGGGCAAGAAGGTTTGCCACAGGCGCGGGCTGCTGGCCAGGTGGGTGCGCAGGGCGCTGGGTGGTGCATCGCCCTTGCCCCCTTTCTGGTCCATCCCCTGGTCCACCAGCCACTGCAGCCCCTCTTCAAACAACGCGGGGTGGCCGCCGCTGATTGCTTGCAGATCGGCCACCACCGCGTCGGTCCAGGCGTGCTCGGGCCAGCGGTGCCGGGCCAGTTGCAGGAGGTCGTGCAGCGACGGGTCAGGCCAGTGGTTGACCTGCGCGATGTTGAGCAGCGAGAGGTCGCCACTGCGGTATTTGAGGTCGGCCAGCGCCTCGCCGCCACACAGCAGCAGGTGCAGGCGGCCGCTGTGCATCTCGCTCAGGCTGCGCAAAATGCCCGCCAGGGTTTCGCGCAGCGCGGGTGTGCCCTGCTCAAAGCGGCTGACCAGGCAGAAGATGCGTTCGCCCGCCAGCAGGCGGCGCTCCAGCGCGGATTCAAACTCGTAGTCCGACGCCACATCGCCCAGCCCGCACTGGCGGCCGATGGCGGCGAAGTATTCGGCGGGCACGGTGCTCACGCTGTAGGGCGGCTGGATGTGCAGCACCGAGCCCTCGCCATACTGCGCACGGGCGCGCTGCAGCAGCTCGTGCCGAAACGGCGGCTGCCCCCAGTGCGCGGGCGACAGCAGCAGCGAGATGGGGTATGGCACGGCCTGCGCGAGCTGGGCAAACAGCCGGTCCTGAAACGCCGCAAAGGGCTGCGCCGCGCCTGGGGCCACACCCGTGGCCCTGGCCTCGGCCCGCAGCGGCGCTTCGGCCTGCAGCGGAAACTCGGGCGCAAACCCTGCTGCGCTGAGCAGGCGGTTGGTCTCGCTCTCGGTCAGGCGCAGGTAGCGGGTGCAGGCCACCAGCTTGTCGCGCGAGCGCGGGTTGGGCACCGAAATGCCGTTGCGCCAGTTGTTCACCGCCTCGCGGCTCAGGCCGATTTCGGTGGCCACACCGGAGGCGCTGGCGCGGATGCGGCGCATGTAGAGCGAGAGCAGGTCAGGAAAGGAATCTGTGGCCATGAACGGGGACAAGGAAGCGCAGCACAGCGCCGGGAGACGATCGAAAAAAGGAAGGCAACGCGCGGGCACCCAGGCTGCCCGGCCGCTACCCCGCTACAACAGCCCCTGCACCATGGGCCAGGCCTTGGCGCAACCCAGCCCGCAGGCCACCAGCACCGGGCTGTAGAGCACCACCACCCCGATCAGCGTCATCAGCCAGCCGGGCGATTCATCGTCCGCCTGCGCTGCGCCCGCAGCAGCGGCCCCACCGGCAGCCTCTGCGGTAGTCTCTGCCGAGCCTTCGCCCGCATCCCCGGTCACCTCCTGCACCAGCATCACAGCCACCAGCAGCAGAGCGGCGCCCAGCACGCTCAGGTAGGCGTATTGCAGGCCGGGGCCTGCCAGCGGATAGAAATACCCGGCCAGCACCACGGCGGGCAGCACGAAGAAGCCGTGCATCTGCCAACGATGCCAGTCGATGCCCTCGTCTTTCTTGTCCAGCGCTCCCGTCACCAGCCGGTGGGTGATGGCCCCCAGAACGAAGATCAGCCCACCCCACCATTCGATCTCTGTCAGCATCGCTCACTCCCTCGTTGTTGCTTGTTTGTTTGTCTGCATGTCTGTTCTGTTGGGCTGTGTCGCGGGTCTTTGCCGCCCCGCCCGTCCTGCGCCGGGTCAGCCCGCCGCCGGTTGCACCGTGGCCGGGCCTGCAGGGTCGCCATCGTCACTGCCACCGGCAGCGTCGTCGTCATCGTCGCCATCGCCGCGCAGTTCCTTGTGCTCGCGCACCATGTAGAACAGCGGCAGCGCAATCGCGAGCACCAGGCCCAGGCCCAGCCACAGCCAGATGCCCTTGAACAGCAGCACCGTGACCACCGTGAACACGACGGCATGCAGCAGCCCCTTGAACCCCGCGCGCAGCAACAGCACCGCAATCAGGCCCTGCACTGGCGACTGGCCATTTTTGCCAAAGGTTTGAGCCAGGTCGATGAAGGCCTTCGCCGCCTCTTCGCCCTGCTTGCGGCGGTCGGCCTCGTCCTTGCGCATCTTTGCCACGCTCATGGGCTTGGCCGGGTCGCGGGAGCAGGCATAGGGGTCGTCCTGCGCATCGTCGCCCCCGTCCGCAGGCTCCACCACCGCACGCCAGTCGGGGTGGGCACTGAAGAAGGCCTGGCGCCCCACCCACTGGCCCTGGTCGAAGTGCATGCGCTCGGTTTCGCCCACCTGATCGTAGAACACCTCCAGCACCGCCGCCCGCAGGCCGTGGGCAAACAGGGTTTCCAGGGTGCGCAGAGGGAGGTCGTCGTGGGTACCCGTGTCAAAACACAGCAGCAGGTGGGTGGGTTTGGCCGCCACCTGCTGGTTGAACCATTCCCCATCCCACAGGTCGTCCAGGTCGGCCACGCCCAGCTCGCCGGCCCAGCGCTGTGCCTGTTCGGTGTTGTCCGCCAGCAGGTACTGGTAGGCCAGTTGCGCTGTCTTGAGCTTGATGGGGCTGTCGAAGAAGAGCTGCAGGGTATGCGCGTTTTGTGACATGGTGTGGAGGGTGAAGTCGGCCCGTGTGAAAGTGCACGAATTGTTACCGCGCTGCGCGGGTTTGTTCCTCTCGGCGTTGTCCACCGCCCACACTGCGTGCGCATGCCGACCATCTCGCCACCTGACAGGGTGTCAACCGCTCCCGCGCAATCTCCCATGCGCCAGCACCATCCACCCGGTGCTCGGGTGGCCCGCACGGGCAGCCAATCCAGCTCTATCCGCTATCTCATCGATAGCAACTACTGCAGATCCAGCAAGGTGATTTCGGCAAATGGCATGTGATGCATCAATTCGCGCAAGACGAGCAGGCTGGCTGCGAAGGCGGGGCTGGCGGGCAGGCCCTCGTGCGCGGCGGGGCGGCCTTGTGCCACTGCGGCCAGCCGGTTGAACAGCCGCTCCATGGCCTCCAGCGGCAGCACCCGGGCGGGCCCCGGCGAAATGCCTGCGAGGGTGGCGATCTCATGCAACGCCGGGTCGGTGGAGTACAGCTGGGCCGAAGCGCCCTCGGGCACCCATTGGCGGTGGCGCACATGGGCGGCATAGACCTCGTCTTCCACCGAGGCGATGGCGGTCTCCAGCTCCAGCGGCGTCGGCACGGCCCCACGGAAAAACGCCCGCGCCGTTTTCTGCTGGCCGAGCGCCAGCGTCAGCTGGGCCGAAGGCTGCGCGGGCCCCTGCCCCGTGGCCAGCACGCAGTGCTCGGGCCCCAGGTGCAGGGCGGTGATGCATTGGCCCGGGGCGGCCAGGGCGCGGGCCCGGCGGTAGACCTCGGCCAGATCCAAGGCGGTCGTAGTGTCGCCGTCTGGCGGCAGGGTGGGCGCTTGGGCGGGCATGGGTTCAGGCAGGGATGGGGGCATGGAGGCTCCGGCCAGAGTGCCCCGGCGGGTTGCAGGGGGTGAAGGCATCTTTCCACGGCCAGGGGGCATGCGCAACCGCATGCACGCATCCATGCGCGCAAGCCCTCCCCAGTCTGTCAGCCCGCAACGCCCGGTGCACTGGCAGCCGCCACCAGGCGCTGGGTGTAGGGGTGTTGCGGTGCGTCCAGCACCCCATTCACCGGGCCGCTTTCCAGCACGGCGCCATCCTTCATCACCAGCACATCGTGCGCCATGGCGCGGATCACATCCACATCGTGGGTGATGAGCAGGTAGCTCAGGCCCTTTTCTTTCTGCAGGCGCTGCAGCAGGCCCAGCACCTGCTGCTGGATGGTCACGTCGAGCGCGCTGGTGGGCTCGTCGAGCACCAGAACCTGCGGCTGCACGATGAGCGCCCGCGCAATGGCCAGGCGCTGGCGCTGGCCACCTGAAAACTCATGCGGGTAGCGCTCCAGCAGGCGCGGGTACTGCGCTTCGGTCAGGCCCACTTCGGCCAGCACTGCCTCGACACGCGTGCGGCGCTGGGCCACGGCGAGCGTGGGTTCGTGCACCTTCAGGCCCTCGCCCACGATCTCTTCGACCGTGAGCCGCGGTGAGAGGGAGGAGAACGGGTCTTGAAACACCACCTGCACCCGGCGGCGCAGTTGCTGGTTGCTGGGCGTATTGCGCATGGCGGGCTGCTGCCACGCCTGCCCGCCCACCTGCACTTGTCCTGCCGAAGGCAGCAGCCCCAGGATGGCCCCTGCCAGCGTGGACTTGCCGGAGCCGGATTCGCCCACCACACCCAGCGTCTGGCCGGGCAGCAGTTGCAGTGTGGCGCCCTGCACGGCCACAAACTCGCCTTTCTTGAACCAGCCCTTGATGCCTGGCAACGGCGTGGGGTAGACCACCCGCAGGTCTTGTGTCTGCACCACGGGCGCCGTGCCAGCAGGCGGGTCGGCCAGGGCCACATCGCGGCGCGGCTGGCTGGCGATCAGGCGGCGGGTGTACGCATGCTGGGGGGCACCAAACACTTCGGCCACCGGCCCCTGCTCTACCAGCACGCCCTGCTCCATCACGGCCACGCGGTCGGCAAAGCGGCGCACCAGGTTCAGGTCGTGCGTGATGAGCAGCACGGCCATGCCGGTCTGGCGCTGCAGGTCGCTCAGCAAATCCAGGATCTGCCCGCGCAGGCTCACATCCAGAGCCGTGGTGGGCTCGTCGGCCAGCAGCAGCTTGGGCGCGCTGGCCAGGGCCATGGCGATCATGGCGCGCTGGCGCTGGCCGCCGCTGAGCTGGTGCGGAAAGCTGTTGGCGCGGCGCGCGGGCTCGGGGATGCCGGTTTGCGCCAGCAGATCAATGGCCGCCTGTGCGCACTGGGCGCCCGTGAGGCCGCGCTTGAGCAGCAGGATTTCGGCGATCTGCGCGCCAATCGTCATCAGCGGGTTGAGCGCCGTCATGGGCTCCTGGAACACCATGGCGATGTCGTCGCCCCGCACGCCGCGCATCTCGCGCTCGGTCAGCGCCAGCAGGTCGCCCCGGCCTTGCAGGTGGGCCTGCCCGGTGATGGCGGCATCGCCCACCAGGCGCAAAAGGCTCAAGGCGGTGATGGTCTTGCCCGAGCCGGACTCGCCCACCAGCGCGAGCTTCTCGCCCGCAGCAATGTGGAGATTGACACCTCGCACCACCTCTTTGGGGCCGAAGCGCACATGCAGGTCCTGCACCTGCAGCAGGGGTGGATTGTTGGCCGAGGGGGTTACGGTCACAGGTCGGCCTTTCTGGGGTCCAGCGCATCGCGCAGTGCGTCGCCCATGAAGGTGAGCAAGAGAAGGGTGGTGACCAGCACGCCAAAGGTCGAAAGCGAAATCCACCACGCGTCAATGCTGTTCTTGCCCTGGCTCAGCAATTCGCCCAGCGACGGTGTGCCAGGCGGCACCCCCAGGCCCAGAAAGTCGAGCGAGGTGAGCGCAAGGATGGCCGCACTCATGCGGAAGGGCAGGAAAGTGACCACGGGCGTGAGGCTGTTGGGCAGGATGTGGCGCCAGATGATCTGCAGGTTGCCCACACCCAGGGCGCGTGCGGCCTTCACATAGTCAAGCTGGCGGTTGCGCAGGAACTCGGCGCGCACATAGTCAGACAGCCCCATCCAGCCAAACAGGCTCAGCAAAATAAGCAGCAGCGCAATGCTGGGCGCAAACACCGCGCTGAAGATGATGAGCAGGTACAGCTCGGGCATGGAGCCCCAGATCTCGATGAAACGCTGGAACGCAAGGTCGGTCTTGCCGCCAAAAAAACCCTGGATGGCACCCGTGACCACCCCCAGCAACACGCCGGTGATGGTGAGCGCCAGGCCAAACAGCACGCTCACCCGAAAGCCGTAGAGTAGCTGCGCCAGCAGGTCGCGCCCCCGGTCGTCCGTGCCCAGCCAGTTGTCGGCCGTGGGCGCCGAGGGGTTGGGCGCCTTGGCAAAGTAGTTGAGCGTGTTGGGGCCGTAGGGGTTCAGTGTGTACAGCGCCCAGTTGCTGCCGGCGCTCAACCGCTCCTTGATGAAGGGGTCGAGGTAGTCGGTGGGGGTTTCGAAATCGCCCCCGAAGGTCTTCTCGGGGTAGTCCTTGAGCATGGGGAAATAGGTCTGCCCCTCGTAGCGCACGATGAGTGGCTTGTCGTTGCTGACCAGCTCGGCGCACAGGCTGACCAGCACCAGAGCACAAAAAATGATCAGACTCCAGTACCCCAGCCGGTTGCGCTTGAAGCGCAGCCAGGCACGGCGGGACGGGGAGAGTGAAATCGGGGCAGCAGCAGGACTCATCGGGGCCATCGGTGCGTTCGGGCTAGTCAAACTTCACGCGCGGGTCCACCCACACATAACAGAGGTCACTGATGAGCTTGGTCACCAGCCCGATCAGCGTGAACAGGTACAACGTGCCCAGCACTACGGGGTAGTCACGGCGGATCACGCTCTCGTAGCTGAGCAGGCCCAGCCCGTCGAGCGAGAACAGGGTTTCGATCAGCAGCGAGCCTGCAAAGAAAGCGCCGATGAACGCGGCCGGAAAGCCGGTAACGATGGGGATGAGCGCATTGCGGAACACATGCTTCCACAGCACCTGCCGCTCGGAGAGGCCCTTGGCACGGGCCGTGAGCACATACTGCTTGCGGATCTCTTCGAGGAACGCGTTCTTGGTCAGCATGGCCGTGACGGCAAAACTGCCCAGCACCATGGCCGTGATGGGCAGCGTGATGTGCCACAAATAGTCCACGATGCGCGCGCCCCAGGACAACTGCTCCCAGTTGGCCGACGTGAGCCCGCGCAGCGGGAACCACTGCAGCTGACCGCCAAAAATCACGAGCAGCGCCACACCGAGCACGAAGCCCGGGATGGCGTAACCGACCAGGATGAGCAAGGTGGTGACCAGATCAAAGCGTGACCCCGCACGCACCGCCTTGGCCACGCCCAATGGCACAGCAACGAGGTAGCTGATGAAGAAGGTCCACAGGCCCAGGCTGATGGAGACAGGGAGCTTTTCCTTCACCAGCTGCCACACATCCTTGTTCTGGAAAAAGCTCTTGCCCAGATCGAACCGTGCGAACTGGGCCAGCATCTGCAGAAAACGCTCGTGCGCAGGCTTGTCAAATCCGTACAACGCCTTGATCTGCTCCAGCCGTTTGGGGTCCACACCCTGTGCACCTCGATAACTGAGCCCGCCCCCTTCAGCGCCACCACCCACCCCGGCCTTGGCCTCGGCCATGTACTGCTCCACAGGGCCACCGGGCACGAACTGGATCACCACAAAGGTCAACAAGAGCACGCCCAGCAGCGTAGGCAGCATGAGCAGGACCCGTTTGAGGATGTAAGCAAACATAGGGAGCGGTCTGTGGCTATTTCTTGTCCGGCGCGGTCTGTCGCGGAACACGCGCCCACCATGTGTCGATGACCCACCCTTCGCCGCTGGCGTAGGGCGGCACCGTAGCTGGTCGCTCCAGCCGCCAGGCGTTGTAGACCATGCGGTGTGTGCCGGCCGTCCACTGCGGAATCAGGTAATGGCTGTGCGCAATGATGCGCTCCAGCGCGTGGCAGGCGGGCAGCAATTGCGCCTCGGTCTTCGCAGAAGTCATGGCTTTGACCATGGCGTCCACTGCCGGGCTCTTGACGCCCGCATAGTTGCCGGAATCCTCCGTATCGGCCGCCTGGCTGCCGAACATGTCAGCAAATTCCTGGCCTGGGTTGTTGGTACCCTGGTACGCGATCGAGGTGATGTCGAAATCGAACTTCTGCAGCCGCTGCTGGTACAGCGCGAAGTCCACCGACCGGAAGCGCAGGGTGATGCCGATCTTTTCGAGATTGCGCATCCAGGGGGTGATGGTACGCACCCCCCCTTCGTTACTGTCCATGTACTCCAGCACCATCGCCTCGCCCTTCGCGTTGCGCAAGGCACCGTCACGCACTTCCCAGCCAGCCTCTTTGAGCAGGGCCTGTGCGCGTCGCAGGTTGGCGCGCAGTGACGAATCGCCGTCGGTGCGGGGGGGCACGGTCATGGGGCCAAAGGCAGCGGCAGGAATGTCTTTGCGGTAGGGCTCCATCAGCGCGAGTTCCTCGGGCGACGGGCTGCCCTTGGTTTCGCACGCAGTGTTGCCAAACAGGCCGTTCACACGCTGGTAGGCGCCGTAGAACATCTGGCGGTTCATCCACTCATAGTCCAGAGCCAGGCCCAAGGCCTCCCGCACGCGCACATCCTGCAGCAGCGGGCGGCGGGTGTTGAGCACGTAGCTCTGAAAACCCGACGGCAGTTTGTGTTTGAACTCGCCCTTGACCAGCTCACCAGTGTCGAACTTCCTGCCCGTGACGCGGCGGGCCCAGTCGCCCGCGCTGAAAAAACGCATCAGATCGAACTCACCCGCCTTCAGGGCCTCCAGCCGCGCGGTGTTGTCCTTGTAGATCTTGACCAGAACGTTGTCGAAATTGGCGGTACCCCTGCGCGCGTTCAGGTCGCGTGCCCAGTACTGCGGGTCACGCACATAGGTGATGTCCTTGCCGAAACGTACGGGCCCAATCTTGTAGGGGCCACTACCGATGGGGATATCCATCACCACCTGGTCAAAAGGCTTGGCCTTGCCGTTTTCCACACCCCAGTCGCGGCTGAACACCGGTAGCCCGCCCACGGTCAAGGGCAGCTCACGGTTGGGCTGTTTGAAGCGATAACGCACGGTGCGGTCATTGACTACATCCACACCCGCCACTTCGATAAGCAGCGTCTTGTAGGCGGGCGATGTGAAGGGGCCAACCAGCGTGTCGTAACTGTGTTTTACGTCCTGGGCCAACACCGGCTTGCCATTGTGGAACCGCGCCTCGGGTCGCAAGCGGAAGGTGGCGGACAACCCATCAGGGGCAACTTCCACATCTTCTGCCAGCAGGCCGTAGCCCGTCGCGGTCTCGTCCATGGAGCCGACCAGCAGTGAGTCGAACATCAGCGACGACAGGTACGCTGGCGCGTTGCCTTTGATGGTGAACGGGTTGTACTTATCAAAGGTGGAGACACGCAGGTTGCTGACCAGCCGCAGCTCTCCACCTTTCGGCGCATCAGGGTTCACGTAGGCAAAGTGCGCAAACCCAGCGGGATAACGCGGCTCGCCCCACAGAGCATACCCATGCGCAGCCCACACAGGAGTCGCGCACCCCATCAGCAAAAAAGTCAGCCAGAACCGCATGCGACAATTCTGCACTACGTTCGCCGGCCTACGTGGCACCCAGCGCATACCCCTATGCCCTTGCCCGCCGGCCCACATTCCGCTATTCCAAAAGGAGATTGAACATGGGTTTTCTGACCGGCAAGAAGCTGCTCATCACGGGTGTTTTGTCCAACCGCTCCATCGCCTACGGCATCGCCAAGGCCTGCCACGAACAAGGCGCCGAGCTGGCGTTCAGCTACGTGGGCGAGCGCTTCAAGGACCGCATCACCGACTTTGCGGCAGAGTTCAATTCCCAGCTGGTGTTTGACTGCGATGTGGCGAGCGACGAGCAGATCGAGCGCATGTTTGCCGAACTGTCACAGACCTGGCCGAAGTTCGACGGCTTTGTGCACAGCATCGGCTTTGCACCGCGCGAGGCGATTGCGGGCAACTTCCTCGACGGCCTGAGCCGCGAAGGCTTCCGCATTGCGCACGACATCAGCGCCTACAGCTTCCCAGCGATGGCCAAGGCCGCCCTGCCCTACCTGAACGACAAGTCGTCGCTGCTGACCCTGAGCTACCTGGGCGCGCTGCGCTCCATCCCAAACTACAACACCATGGGCCTGGCCAAGGCCAGCCTGGAGGCCAGCGTGCGCTACCTGGCTGAGGCTGTGGGCCGCACCGAAGACGGCCGCAGCATCCGCGCCAACGGCATCAGCGCGGGCCCCATCAAGACGCTGGCCGCCAGCGGCATCAAGGACTTCGGCAAGCTGCTGTCCCGCGTGGCCGATGCCTCGCCCCTGCGCCGCAATGTGACGATTGAAGACGTGGGCAATGTGGCGGCCTTCCTGCTGTCCGACCTGGCCTCGGGCATGACCGCCGAGATCACCTACGTGGATGGCGGCTTCAGCCAGACGGCGGGCCTGTCTGCCGACCAGGTCTGAGCGCACCGCACCCCGGACACCCTGCGGACCACACCGAAATATTGAACAAAATGGCTGCTACCGCGCATCCATCATGCGCAAGCAGCTATATTTTCAATAGCAAACTAACCCGCAGGCATTGGCTGGGCCTGGGGATGCTGGGCCTGCTGCCTGTCGCCATGGCGGTGCACGCAGCCGATGCCCCCGCCCTGCTGCTGGCCAATGTGTACCGCCCCGGCATGCCGCTGGCCGACTACTGGGTAAGCGAGAAGTACGACGGCGTGCGGGGCTACTGGGACGGCTACACGCTGCGCACACGCGGCGGTGAAACGGTGGCCGCGCCCGCCTGGTTCACCGCAGGCTGGCCCGCCACGCCCATGGATGGCGAGCTGTGGGCGGGGCGAGGCCGTTTTGCGCATGCCCAGTCCACCACACGCCAGCAGCAGCCGGACGATGCGGCCTGGCGGCAGATGCGCTTCATGGTGTTTGACCTGCCCACCCAGGGCGGCCCGTTTGACGAACGCCTGCCCGCACTGAAGGCCCTGGTCGCACAGATCCACCAGCCCTGGGTTCAGGCCGTGCCGCAACAGCGCGTGGCGACCGATGCCGCCCTGCAAGCCCTGCTGCAGCGCACGGTGCGCGCGGGCGGCGAGGGGCTGATGCTGCACAAGGGCAGCTCGCTGTACCGCTCTGGCCGCAGCGACGATCTCATCAAGCTCAAGACCCACGAAGACACCGAGGCGCTGGTGGTCGGCCACCTGCCAGGCAAGGGCAAGCATGCCGGGCGGCTGGGCGCGCTGCTGTTGGAGATGCCCTCAGGCCAGCGTTTCAGACTCGGCGCAGGACTGAGCGATGCCGACCGTGCCGACCCACCGCCCATTGGCAGTTGGGTGACCTACCGCTTTCGCGGCACACACGACGGCGGCCTGCCGCGTTTTGCGAGCTTTGTGCGGGTGCGGCTGGACTGGCCGGCTGCCACGACTCCCACAACAGCCGTACGCTGATCCACTATCAAAAAAATAGCTACCAGCGCTTTATGGACAAGCGCTGGTAGCCTTTTTTGACTCAATTTTCACCCGCCCACCAAGCCCCGGCAGCGATGGGGGCATGAGCGGGCTGTGGGCGGGCTCAGAGCTTGCCCGCGACGCAGTCGGCGTAGTAGCGCACCTGGCCGCTTTCGTCTTCCACCTCCACCAGGCCGTGGATGTCGGTTTCGAAACCAGGGCACAGCTTGGCGAACTCGCGCGCGAACTTGAGGTAGTCCACGATCTTCTTGTTGAACACTTCGCCAGGAATCAGCAGCGGAATACCCGGTGGGTACGGCGTGACCAGGCCCACGGTGATGCGGCCTTCGAGGTGGTCAATCTCGACGCGCTCGGTCGTGCGGTGCGCAATGTGCGCGTAGGCGTCCGAGGGCTTCATGGCGGGCGTGAGGTCCGACAGGTACATCTCGGTCGTCAGGCGCGCGATGTCGTACTTGGCGTACATCTCGTGCACATGCTGGCACAGGTCGCGCAGGCCCATGCGCTCGTAGCGCTTGTGCTGCTGGCAGAACTCCGGAAGGATGCGCCACATGGGCTGGTTCTTCTCGTAGTCATCCTTGAACTGCTGCAGCGCCGTGAGCAGCGTGTTCCAGCGGCCCTTGGTGATGCCGATCGTGAACATGATGAAGAAGCTGTACAGGCCTGTCTTCTCCACCACCACGCCATGCTCGGCGAGGTACTTGGTCACGATGGACGCAGGAATACCAGTCTTGTCGAACTTGCCATCCAGGTTCAGGCCGGGCGTGACGATGGTGGACTTGATCGGGTCCAGCATGTTGAAGCCATCGGCCAGCTGGCCGAAGCCGTGCCACTTGCTGCCGTTCTTCTTGCCCTTGCCGTCGCTGCGGATGATCCAGTCCTCGGCACGGCCCAGGCCCTCGTCCACCAACTTGTCGGGGCCCCAGACCTTGAACCACCAGTCGTTCTTGCCGAAGTCTTCTTCCACCTGGCGCATGGCACGGCGGAAGTCCAGGGCTTCGAGCAGGCTTTCCTCCACCAGCGCGGTGCCGCCGGGCGGCTCCATCATCGCTGCGGCCACGTCGCAGCTGGCGATGATGCTGTACTGCGGCGATGTGGACGTGTGCATCAGGTAGGCCTCATTGAAGAGGTGGCGGTCCAGCTTGGCGGTCTGCGAGTCCTGCACCAGCACATGCGATGCCTGGCTGATGCCGGCCAGCAGCTTGTGGATGGACTGCGTCGCATACGTCACCGAATACTTGGGACGCGTGCGCTTCTTGCCCATGGCGTGGTAGCTGCCATAGAACGGGTGGAAGGCCGCGTGCGGCAGCCAGGCCTCGTCGAAGTGCAGGTTGTCCACGTAGCCATCGAGCATGCCCTTGATGGTCTCGGTGTTGTAGAGCACGCCGTCGTACGTGCTCTGCGTGAGCGTGAGCACGCGCGGCTTGACCTTTTTCGCGTCCACGCCCTTGAGCAGCGGGTTGGCCTTGATCTTGGCCTGGATGGCAGCGGGTTCGAACTCGCTTTGCGGGATGGGCCCGATGATGCCGAAATGGTTGCGCGTGGGCTTCATGAACACGGGGATCGCCCCGGTCATGATGATGCTGTGCAGGATGGACTTGTGGCAGTTGCGGTCCACCACCACCACGTCACCCGGGGCCACGGTGTGGTGCCACACCATCTTGTTGGACGTGGACGTGCCGTTGGTCACAAAGAAGCAGTGGTCGGCGTTGAAGATGCGCGCGGCATTGCGCTCCGATTCGCCGATGGCGCCGTTGTGGTCCAGCAGCTGGCCCAGCTCTTCCACCGCGTTGCACACGTCGGCGCGCAGCATGTTCTCGCCGTAGAACTGGTGGTACATCTGGCCCACGGGGCTCTTCAAAAACGCCACGCCGCCCGAGTGGCCGGGGCAGTGCCAGCTGTACGAGCCGTCTTCGGCGTAGTCCAGCAGCGCCTTGAAGAACGGCGGCTGCACGCTCTCCAGGTAGCTCTTGGCCTCGCGAATGATGTGGCGCGCCACGAACTCGGGGGTGTCCTCGAACATGTGGATGAAGCCGTGCAGCTCGCGCAGGATGTCGTTGGGCAGGTGGCGGCTGGTCTTGGTCTCGCCGTGCACGTAGATGGGCACATCGGCGTTCTTGCGGCGCACCTCGCCGATGAAGTTGCGCAGGCTCAGAACGATCGGGTCCAGCCCCTCGCCCACAGTGAACTCTTCATCGTCGATGGACAAAATGAATGCGCTGGCGCGGCTTTGCTGCTGCGCAAATTGGGACAAATCCCCATAGCTGGTGACCCCGACCACCTCAAAGCCCTCAGCCTCAATGGCCTGCGCCAGGGCGCGGATACCCAGACCCGAGGTGTTCTCGGAACGATAGTCTTCATCGATGATGATGATGGGAAAGCGAAACTTCATGCGCAGCCTCCAAGGAGCCGTGGCCTGCCCGGCCAAAAAACGAAATAGGCGCGAAGTGTAAGGAATAACGTTGACGCGCCTTTGAACTGCCACCCTTTTGACCCAGAATGTGGTGCACTAAACACAACCGACCCAAGGAGGTTCAGCATGGAGGCATCCACCATCTGGTGGCTGGCAGCGGGGGCCGTGGTCGTTGCGGAGCTGCTTACCGGGACGTTTTATCTGCTGATGGTGGCCGTCGGCCTCGCAGCTGCAGCTTTGGCAGCCCATCTGGGACTGCCTATCGCGGCTCAACTGGTGGCGGCGGCCTTGGTGGGCGGCGGCGCTGTGGTGGGCTGGTACTACCTCAAGAAAAAGCGGCCTGGAGACCCTTCCGCCCGCGCCGACCGCAGCGTGAATCTGGATGTGGGAGAAACCATCCTGATCGAGGGCTGGAACCCCGATGGAACCACCACCGTGAAGTACCGGGGCGCAACCTGGATCGCCATCCACCGCCCCGGCGTAACGCCCTCCACCGGGATGCACCGGGTGGCGGAATTGGTGGGCAATCGCCTTCTGGTGGATCCACTCTAGAGATCGACCACCGCTTTAGCTTTACAGATCACAAGAAAAGAGAGGTTTCTCATGGAAGTCGCCATCGTCATTCTCATCATTGCCGTGATATTCATCGCACGCTCCGTCAAGGTCGTGCCCCAGCAAAACGCCTGGGTCAAGGAGCGGCTGGGCAAATACGCCGGCACCCTCACGCCGGGCCTGAACTTTCTGGTGCCGTTTGTGGACAAGGTAGCCTACAAACACAGCCTCAAGGAAATCCCGCTCGACGTGCCCAGCCAGGTCTGCATCACACGCGACAACACGCAGCTGCAGGTGGACGGCATCCTGTACTTCCAGGTCACCGACCCCATGCGCGCCAGCTACGGCTCCAGCAACTACATCATGGCCGTCACGCAACTGGCCCAGACCTCGCTGCGCTCCGTGATCGGCAAGCTGGAGCTGGACAAGACCTTCGAGGAGCGCGACATCATCAACGCCCAGGTCGTGCAGGCCATCGACGAAGCTGCGTTGAACTGGGGCGTGAAGGTGCTGCGCTACGAAATCAAGGACCTGACTCCTCCTAAGGAAATCCTGCACGCCATGCAGGCTCAGATCACCGCTGAGCGCGAAAAGCGCGCACTGATTGCCGCCTCCGAAGGCCGCCGCCAGGAGCAGATCAACATTGCCACCGGCGAGCGCGAAGCCTTCATCGCCCGCTCCGAAGGGGAAAAACAGGCTGTCATCAACAAGGCCATCGGCGAGGCCGAATCCATCCGCGCCGTGGCCCAGGCCACCGCAGAGGCCATCGAGCGCGTGGCCACCGCCATCCGCCAGCCCGGCGGTGAACAGGCCGTGCAGCTCAAGGTCGCAGAAAAGGCCGTGGACGCCTACAGCCAGGTGGCGTCCGACGCGACCACCACGCTCATCGTGCCCAGCAACATGACCGAGGTGTCGGCCCTGATCGGCTCGGCCATGAAGATGGTGCAGGCGTCGCAGAAGGCAGGCTGAAAACGAACCAGCACCTTTTTTTGCCGCGAATCCCGCCACTGGCCCAGATAGACGCAATCCTGTGGCTATAATCGAGGGCTTCGGAGAGGTGGATGAGCGGTTTAAGTCGCACGCCTGGAAAGCGTGTGTGGGCTAATCCCCACCGCGGGTTCGAATCCCGCCCTCTCCGCCAGTAAGCAAGCAAACAAGCGCCTCTCGGGGCGCTTTTTTGTTTCTTGCACCTTTGTTTGCACCATTGAAAAACTGGTTGAATCGACCGATTCCACCCGACAACAGACATCTCGCCTCCGCAGCCTCAGTCGGGTATCCAGACCTTCGAGTGGAGCAGCAGGCGTGCTCACGTAGCAACGACTTGAGTAACGATCTCATCGCCTCTCCACAAAGGACTGGCGAGTGACTCCCAGGTCCAGGTCCAGGTCCAGGTCCAGGTCCAGGTCCAGGTCCAGGTCCAGGTCCAGGTCCAGGTCCAGGTCCAGG
>NZ_JBWKZU010000006.1:26992-129045 GCF_059424825.1 Acidovorax sp. GW101-11A03
CCAGGTCCAGGTCCAGGTCCAGGTCCAGGTCCAGGTCCAGGTCCAGGTCCAGGTCCAGGTCCAGGTCCAGGTCCAGGAAAAACGAGTTCCGACTTGCCAAACAGTTCCTGCGCGCGCTAAACTGCCCAGACCAAACTCTATTGTTGATCAAGAGCCAGCACCTCACCCCCCCCCCTCCGGAATCGCGGCAGCCCACCCATGGTCACGGGCTGCTCGCTGAGCCGGGTTATGCATCAGCGGCTGGTGCGTATCTGTAATCCCTTCGATGACCCTCTCCCGCAACGCACCACGCCGAGTTGCGGTTTAGGACGTTCATCCCGTGTACCCCGAAGTGCCGCAGCACACGGGTAGCGGTTCAATACTAGGTGGCGCCTCTGCCATCTCCCACTGCCACATCCGCCATGCGGACTCCTTCTACAAGGAGCTGGCAACCCCTCGCTACGGCGAGCGTGGGCCCAAATTACAAGACCTGGCGCGCATTTGCGCGTCCCCTTGTCGCATGCGCAGCGTGCGGAGGGCGTGATTTGGGCCATCCTTGCCGCCATAGGTACTCCTGCCCCTTTTCGCGCCCAGATTTTCAACATTCATCTGGCGCCCCCCCCAAAGCGGTGGGCGTTGCGAAAGGTTTCCAATGGAATTTACCAAGCAGGGTCTCCAACCTCCCACCTCCCCCGAGGCGGCCCCCCCTTCCCAGACTCCGGCTGACGCTCACGCGGCCGAGCCCCCCGCACTCGTGGTTCGCGAGCAGCCCGCCCCCTCTGAGGCGGCTTTTCACACCGAGGCTATGGCCAAGGCCCACGCTGCCGGACGCAACCAACTCCTGGTGAAGCGCTCCGGCGCAGCCAAGCTCCTTGGCATCGGCCGCACTCTTCTCATCGAGTTGTCTACGCCCGGACACACTAATTTTGACAAGGGCTTCCCCGTTCCCGTGCGCATCACTCAAAAGGGCCCGGCATTCTTCGTCGTTGCCGAACTGCACGCGTGGGCTGCGCGGCTGAAGCGCATCAATGGCCCGGAAGAAGCGGCCAACGACGCCAACGCCCACCCCGAAAAGCCATCGGCGGCGTAACGCATCGTTCTTGACCCTGGCGCAGGTCGCGCCAGGGTCAAAGTTTTCCCGATTTCCCATGGAGCGAAAAAATGCGCCCAATTCCTCAATTTCCCCTGTCCGCCTTCCCGTCTCTGGTCTTCAATGCCACTCAGGAATTGATCCGTGAAACCGGGGCTCCTGATGACCTCGTCGCGGCGTCCATGCTCGGCGCCATGTCCACCGCCACCCAGTGGATTCGCGACGTACGTCTCCCCCACGGCCCCGTGCGCCCGACAAGCCTGAACCTGATCACACTCGCCGACCGCGGGGACCGCAAGTCCACGGTGGACAAGTACGCGCTGAAGCGGCACTACGAACTTGCGCAAAAAACAGAAGCGCTCGCTATTCAACGTGCACAGGACATTCAGACGGAGTGCGAACTGTGGCATGCCCTGCGCAAGCGCTTCGTAACGGAGATTTCAAAACTTGAGCTTGCCGGAGAGACCACCGATGAACTTCGCGCCCGTTTGAAGCAGCACGAAGCTACAAAACCGACGACCCCCCGCACCGCTGGCCTCATGCTATCGAACGCAACGACGCGTGCGTTTTTGGACGCCATCGAGGGAGATGATCACATCGTGGCTCTCGTGAGCGACGAAGGCGAAACCATGATTAGCGGGCCAATTTTCAGCTCGAGCGGCGTCTTGAACCAAGCGTGGGACGGCAGCCCCATGATCGCGCTGCATCGCGCAAACGGTGACTCGGTGATTGCGCGCAACCCGCGGGTGTCCGTTCTCATGATGGTGCAGCCCGACGTATGGCAACGTCTGATGAACAGCACGCGCGGCAAAGCCATGTATGGCACAGGTTTTTGCGCCCGGATGTTGATCTGCCTAGTTGCATCCAACCAAGGTTACCGCCCGCCACCATCTATGACGTCGTATGACGGGCCGATCGAGTTTTACGACTGGGTAGACAAGGTTGCCCGGACGTACCTTGATCGCCTGCAGTCGAAAGTGCCGGGCAAGTTGGAAGTACTCGAGTTGCATCGGGAAGCCAAGACGTTGCTGCACGGTCACCTCGTGACCATGGAGCCTGAGCTTGCCCCCGGCCGCGTACTGCACGACACCCGCGATTTCGCGTCGAAATTTGGAGAACAGGTCTGCCGGGTAGCTGCTTCATTGCACACATTCAGCCCGGCCAATAGCAGCCTCCTCATCCCGGCGGAGACAGTCTGCAATGCCATCGACATCGTGAGTTGGTTCGGAAACCACTTCGTTATTATTTTCAATCCTTGCGGCCCTCTCTCCCCCCTAGCAAGCGATGCGCAAAAGCTGCTGAATTACGTGCAGCGGCAGTACTGGGGAATTCATCAGGTAGCCCGCCTAAGCGTAATCGGTCGTGAGGGACCTATTCGTGGGAAGTCGCACATCATGGCTTGCGTTGAATATCTAGTGCGCCATCAAATGGCACGCTTGGTAACTGCGCCCAGCCACGGCCAGACGCTCCAGCCTCCTGGTTTTTCCATCGGCGTGGTGTAAGCCCCAACCTAATTCGTTGGCTGTTGAACGCGTCTATTACACAACATCCCGTGTTATCTAAATCGGCCCCAATAGGCAACACAGGCCGATTTTCAGCTCGCGGCCTGGTACTCAAGAAAAAAACCGGGATTCTTTTCGATCAGGAACGAACGACGGGAGCGGCTACTCGCTCGATGGGTCAAGTCATGCACCATGCACAAACCTGTACAAAACTTGCGATTCTCCTCGTACGGTTCGTGTGCATAGTGCATGACTGCCTGCGATGTTTCGCACTTCCGACTCCGATGCTCTGGAGCTGCCCGCTTTAAACCGTACGTCCAGGCCCAGCATTTTTTTGTGCAAACCATCTGTAAATTGACTACATCACACTCAATTTAAAGCAACCAAACATAATCAACAAATTGGTTATTAGTATTATATACATTTGAAAATATTAATACATAAACACCAATGATTAAAGATAGAACAAAGAAATTAGGTTTTCAGAATAAATATTCATAACAATTAACTTCAATTCATCATGAAAGATTTCACTACCCCATCAACATCTCCTCCGGGATACCTCACGCTCCCACTCCACCTGGAAAAGCTGCACGACGAAATTCGACTGGAACAATGCATAGCCCCACATACTCTGCCGTTCTTCCGGACCCTGCAATTGATCGACGAGTTCGTAAGACTGGTCGAGAGCACGGGGCCCGAGGTCGTGCTGCTGGGTGTTCCACCTGCTATGCGTCCTCCGACGGACCTGGGGCGACTGGAGCGGTTTTTCCGGATGCGCGTATTCGAGGTGAGTGTGCTGGCCGCGTGGAATGGCCGGGTGCGTTTTACGGACCGGGTGCAGGTTTTCCTGGACGTGGTCGAAAGCCATCAAGGCGCACTGGATATGGCTCTGGCAGCAGAGGGCGTTCGTGCCAACGGCTGCGGGCAGGCGCAGGTCGATCTCGATATTGAGAACATCAACCTTGTGATACGGGAACTACGGCAAAGAGTCCAAGAGCGAGGGTTCCGAATTAAGTTGTCGCGTAGCAAAGAAAAGGCCAAGAGGAGCCTGGAGGGCATGCAGAGTCTGGTAGTTGGCTTGTTCGAGCGCCATGCCCGCCTGCTGGTTGTTCGGATGGATTTTGGCTACTTGAAGAAGGTCCATGAGGCCAACCATGCGGCCCAACAGCAAGGCCCTGCCGCGGATGTCCAGATGGCATTGGCTGATCGCGCTGCGCTGTTCAACAATCTGCGGCACAAGCCCAGTATCTCCGAGCACCTTCTTGGGTACATCCTCAAGCTGGAGCAAGGATCCCAAGGTGGTTGCCATTTCCACGCTTTCTTTTTCTTCGATGGCTCCAAGCGGCATGCCTACTACTGGCAGGCCAAATTGATCGGCGAGTACTGGCGGGACTGCATCACAAAGGGACGAGGACGCTTTCACATTTGTCATCCTCCAACGGATTCTCGAAAAGCGACTGGCGTTGGCCTCATTGACCACTACGACCAGAAAAAACGGGATGCGCTTATGAACGAAGCGATCACGTATCTGGTGAATGACGAAGAGCAGGGCTTGACAGTAAAGCCCCTGGGGCGCATTGCCACATTGACACACAGCAATCTGCCGAAAGAAACGCCTAAACGCGGCCCCAAACGGATTTCGAACAGGTACGCCACTGGATAGCGTGGACCAGGGAGTGTTGATCGAATGGGGGCCTACATGGCTCCCTTTTTACGTCTCAGAAGCGAGTCGATCTCTTCGCCAGACGTTACTCTTCGATGATCGATGCGCCTGCATAACAGGTAGCATCGATCACCAGGGCCTGCGGCGTGTGAGTGAAACGCAGTCCCCAGTGAATGGACCATGTGCATGCGGGCCCAAGATATCGCCAACCTATTCGTGCAGGCGCGGCTCCACTGATAGAGGGACTAGAAGTGTTCATCAAGCAAGAAGGCGACTGGACAAAACTCCGAACCGCCGGGCAGGCTGAGCTGGACCTTCATCTGGCATCGCCCGGACGCCAGCACGGTCCTCGCGAAATGTCCTACAACCAGGTGATGGACGCCGTGCATGCCAAGTCCTTGGAAGCGCTGGTCGCTGCATACAACGAGGGTAAGGAGTCTCTTCTCGTCATCCACGGCCATTCCACTTCGCACCCAGGAAAACAGACGAGTCGCTCCGTTGTCCGCGCCTTGATGCGTGGCAAAGAGGCCACCCCCTACATCGTGCGGAAAAAATGCGTTCAGCACGGCACCGCGTTTTTGGCGCACCTCAAACAAAAACCGTGATGTTCAACAAGGTGCCCCGATAGACATTTCGTCCCTGATGGTACACAGCTGACAGCAATCAGCATCAGGCGTTTTTGTACCGACGCTGAGAACCGGGCCACGATCGACGGCAAAGTTGATTCAAAAAAATCTCAGCCCTATATCACCTCCTAGAGCCTGTGCAAGCCCCCCGCCTGCACGGGCTTTATGCCGTCTGAGCCCCCTCTTTTCGTCGGGGTCCAGACATCTCCCAAGCATTCAAGGAGTCACCCATGTCAGAAACCCCCTCCCCACTAGAGAATCTCGCCGCCTGTGCCGTCGCCTACCTAGCAGGCATTCTTTTCACACTGGTGCTGATCAGCTACATCGATGCCGCCCTGGCCAGCGAGGGTCGCAGCCGCCGCACCGTGCCACCCACGCCCTCCCCGTCTGAGGTCTGAATGCATGCCAACCGGTGCTTTCCAAGGCAACCATCCCGGGCACTCAACCTACCCGGATGATCCAGACGACGACGCAGATCCTGAAGACCATCCAGGCAGTGCTCCACCTCACCCGGCACTTTTTGGGTCGGGGCCTGGGCCTGTTCACCCCCAGGGGCGCTACCAAACGGCGTACCCGCACGGCCATGCCGGTGTCTGTTGCCCCCACTGCGGCTCAGCCCGCACCACCCCCAGCCACCTGGGCCGTCGCATCGGCAGCGCCATCGGCACCCTCGCCGGTGCTGCCACGGCAACGGCCCGCGCAGCCGGGGGCGCTCAGCTGGGAGCGGAGTTGGGCGCTGCGCTGGGCTCACCTGCAGGCCCTGCCGGTAGCACGCTGGGCGTGATCGCGGGCGCCGTCCTTGGCGCCATGGTCGGTGCCGCCGCAGGCTGCGCTGTCGGCGCCGCCCTGGGCGAAGCCATTGACGCCAAGATCCTACACAACCGCCACTGTCGCCACTGCGGGCGGGGGTTCAGCGTCGAGACGATGTAAGGCCTTGCGGTTCTGACCGCAGGGGCTGGCTTCGGTCTTTCTGGCACGGGGCTTAAACGCCTTCCTGCCTTTTTTCCACAACGCACATGACTGACCACGGCTTCGTGGTGGCGCAGCCGTGCGCGTTGGTTTGCTTTTTCTGTTCGTTCTTTGTTTTTTCACAGGAGTTTTTTCAATGGCACATCTCGTTCAAACCATGGCCTATGTCGGCGAGACCCCCTGGCACAACCTGGGTCAGCAGCTGCCCGCCAAACAACCCATCGATGTCTGGGCCCGTGAAGCGGGCATGGACTGGACCATCCGCGAGACACCCGTGCGCTACATGGCCACGGAGTCCGGTACGGGTTCTGACTCTGGATCTGGTGCCGCTTCTTCTGTCTCGGACCTCTACGGCGAACCCATGGAGTTCCCCGACCAGAAGGTGCTGTACCGCAGCGATACCAAGGCCCCTCTGTCAGTGGTCAGTGCCCGCTACCAGGTGGTGCAGCCCAAGCAGGTGCTGGAGTTCTATCGGGATCTGACAGAAGTCTCTGGTTATGAGCTGGAGACCGCTGGAGTTCTCAAGGCTGGGCGCAAGTTCTGGGCTTTGGCCCGTACGGGCAAGTCCTCGGCGTTGAAGGGCAACGACGTGGTCAATGGTTATCTGCTGTTGGCTACGTCCTGTGATGGGACGCTTGCCACCACGGCCACGCCGACAACGGTGCGCGTGGTCTGCAACAACACCCTCTCCATTGCCCTATCCGGCACATCGAGTGCGATCAAAGTGCCCCACAGCACCAGCTTTGATGCGCAAGCAGTCAAGAAGCAGTTGGGCATTGCCGTCTCGCAATGGGACGGGTTCATGTACAGGATGAAGACCTTGTCCGAGCGCAAGGTCAAGAGCCACGAGTCCATGAACTACTTCCTCAAGGTGCTGTGCCAAACCGACGGTCATGCGGATGCGTCCGCAGGTCTGACCAATGAGCGTGCGCTCAAGAAGGTGCAGGCCATGTACGAGGGCCAGGGCCGGGGTGCGGAGTTGGCAGCCGCCAAGGGCACGGCCTGGGGCCTCTTGTGCGCCGTCACCGAGTTCGTGGACCACGAGCGCCGGGCGCGCAGTCAGGAGTACCGACTGGATAGTGCCTGGTTTGGCCAGGGGGCCACGCTCAAGCAGCGGGCGTTGGAGCAGGCATTGCAGTTGGCGTCGTGACGGGGTCTACCGCTCTGGCGGTTCGGCCTGGTTTTTGTCCTGCGATTTGTCCATTCACTCACCCGCATCGCTCTTCGCGGCATAGACCCCGGCTCCTTCAGTGGACCGGGGTCTTTTGCTTTTTCGGGGGTAGTGCTGGTGTTCGTTTCTTTCACATTAGGAGTCAGCATGGTTCAACCTGTTGTTTCACCGGTGGGGACATCCCTCACCAAACCCCGCCCTGCCCTCCGGCTGGTCAAGACCCAGGACCTGGATCGCGATCAGTGGTTGCAGGTGCGCAAGGGAGGCATTGGCAGTTCGGATGCTGCGGCTGCGGTGGGACTCAATCCCTACCAGTTGCAGTTGGAGCTCTGGATGGAGAAGACCGGTCGTGCTCCCACCGCCCCACCGGGCGACGGGGGTGCGGACGATCAGAGTCCGATGTACTGGGGCTCGCTTCTGGAGCCCATCGTGGCAGCCCACTACACCCGCCGAACCGGGAATCGGGTACGGCGCATCAATGCAGTGCTGCAGCATCCTGAGCATCCCTGGATGCTGGCCAATATCGACCGGGAGGTCACGGGAGCCCCCGATGTTCAGTTGCTGGAGTGCAAGACAGCGGGGATTCAGGGGGCCTGGCTCTGGCGGGATGGGGTGCCGGAGTATGTGCAGTTGCAGGTGCAGCACCAGCTGGCTGTGACGGGCAAGCAGGCGGCGGATGTGGCCTTGCTGCTCGGCGGTCAGGAATTGCAGATTTTTCGGATCGAACGGGATGAAGAGCTGATCGCCCAACTCATCACCTTGGAGCGGGAGTTCTGGGGGTATGTGGAACGGGGCCAGGCACCGCCGGCCGATGGGTCAGATTCTGCAGACCGGGCTTTGCGGGCGCTGTATCCCCGGGACACGGGCTTCACCCTGAATCTCAAGCATGACCTGGTGATGGGAGCGGTGTTCTCGGATCTTTTGGCGGTGCGGGAGGTGTTGGCGACCAACACGGCTCTGGAAGCCCAGCTCAAGCAGACGATTCAGCAGCGCATGGGGGATTCCACCCGGGCGGTGTTTGAGAACGGGGAGGTAAGTTTCAAACGCAGCCGGGATGGGACGCAGCTGGATACAGCGCGGCTGGCCAAGGAGCAGCCGGAGATCGCGCGGGCGTACACGGTGACCAAGCCCGGGAGTCGGAGGTTTCTGGTGCAGACCTGAGGCTGGGCCATCGAGCCCGCAGGTTCATTCATTTCATTCACGCATCCCCAGACGGGCTTCATCGGTGACGGTGGGGCCCGTTGTGCTTTGGGGGGGGTTTTGACATTCAACAAGGAGATTCACATGCTCAAAGGTTTGGCTTTGACACCGCCCGTGATCGGGCGGATTGCGATTGGGCGGGTGGTGGAGAAGGCAGGACGCCGTCTTCCGGAGAAGGACGATGAGTTCACCCTGACCAGCCAGGTACAGAACAAGGAAGGGTGGGTTCCGCATCCGGCGGATGCCCAACTCCGCAAGGAGCCGGGGGCGAAGCTGCGCAGCATTCCGGTGCGGTTGTTGTTTGACGATCCGGATCTGAGTCTGCGGGCGAACTACACCATGTTTGATCGGGCCACGGGAAGGCCGCTGTGTGTCGGAGATGGCGAGAGCTGCAAGCGGGTGACATTGTCCGGAATGCAATCCCTGCCCTGCCCTTCGCCTGCGGTGTGTGCGCTCGCGCAGGATGGGAACTGCAAGCCGTATGGGCGGCTGCACGTGCGGGTGGAGGCGGAGGGGAGTACCGAAGCGGGCTTGGCTGGCGATGAACTGGGCAGCTTTGTGTTCCGGACCACAGGGTTCAACAGCATCCGGACACTGTCGGCACGGCTGCGGTATCTGTTTGCGGTGTCGGGCGGGTTGCTGGCCGGGTTACCCCTGGAGCTTCGGCTGCGGGGCAAGTCCACCACGCTGTCGCACCGCACGCCGATCTACTACGTGGATCTGATGCTGAGAGCGGGAACCAGTCTGGCCCAGGTCGTGGCATTGGCGCGGCAGGAGCGGGAACAGCAGGCTGCGCTGGGGCTGGACCAGGCAGCGCTGGATGAAGCGGCGCGGCAAGGTTTGGCGCTGGGGGAGTTCGAGGAGTCGGAAGAGGAAGGGGTGGAGGTCGTCGAGGAGTTCTATCCGGATTCCGATGCTGATGGAGATAGAGACGGGGGAGCTATGCAAGCACCTGCGCCGATTTCGCTAAGAGGCAAGCTGCATCGCAAGCAGGAGGCACTGGGAGCGCGTGCCACCGCAACGGGTGATCCGGGGGTTTCCCATGCGGGGGCCTGAAGGGCTGGTTCGGCGCTATGCGGTGGGGTTGGTGATGGAGACGGTGCCTTGCTATCGCAGTGGGCCGGATTCATCACCAGGTGCCAAAGTGCTTCCGGGGATTCTGGTGAGGCATCGAGCACCGCCGCATCGCACGGGGGCGGTGGCACTGCAGCAGGCAGTGGCCTTGCTCACTGGCCGGCGGGTGGCAGTGCCAACGGTGACCAGTGCGGCCGGGGTGTTGCGCCATGCGCAGCGGCTCTTGCCGGGATGCCATGCTCAGTTGGTCTGGGAGCAAACGCCTTCGGACTTGCTGGCACTGTGTCACGACGCGGTTCACCGAGGTGGCCTGGTGTTGCTGCTGTGGCAATCAATTGCCAGGGAGGAACGGGGCGCTCCTCGCCGGCCTTCCCCGCCACCTCAGTGGATGCTCGTGGTCGGTGTGGAAGGGCCTTGGAGTCCGGTGGGGGATGGATCAGGCAGTGTGGTGTGCACGAAGGCGTCCGGACTCCTCGTCCTGGATACCCGGGTGCATCCTGGGTGGGGCTTGGGGCACAACCAGTGTTTGGTTCCTGGGGCCTATCCGTTTCACGAGGCGGCCGTTCGGGTGTCGGAGTTTCGTAGCGTGTGGTCGGCGCGTACGGTGGAAGGGGGACTGGACTGTGGGATGGTGATTGCGGCGATGGCTATCGTGCCTTCCACACACGGGTGATCGCCGCATTCACCCACCTTCAATCCGCCCCATTGATCTGCTCCGATGGTGGTGTCCGTGGGCCGCGCCCAGGGCGCTTGCGTTCCTTGGACCCGCTACTCGGTGGGCGCTCGGGGCGCAAGCGCACCCATGCCCGTTTGGGTGCTGTGTCGGATTCACGGCGGTATTCAAGATCGAACTCCGTGGACTCGGTCAGTACCTGCTGCCAGGTGGTGCAGCGGTACTTCTGAGGGGTTTGATCAGGATGCCGAGCAAGCACCTGAGCCTTTACAGCTTCCAGCGGAATCCAGTTGTCCCCGGCAAGCGACTGTACCTCCGTGCGCAGCGCTCGAACGATGCCGGTTTGCCACCACTCGAAGCTGCCGTCCGGGTTGATGCCATTGATCAGGAGGTTGAGATAGACCTCCGACCTCATGAGCGAGGCCATGGCTTCTCTCGCGGTCAACAGGTTCAGCATCCATGCCCTCAGCTCCTGGAAATGGGTGTCGATGCGTTGGTAGGCCTCTTGCAGGTAGGCAATGGCATCTGTACACCCTTGCTCATCCCACAGATCGAAACGGTACAGGAACTGATGCACAAGTTCGTTGCGCAGGGTCACAAGCTCCTGGATGGCGGCCTTGGTTTGCTCCCATTGCTCGGGAGCCTGGGTTATTCGGAAGCTGTGCGCAAATGAGATGCGGTCGGTCGGTGTCTTGTTTTCGGGCAGGAGATCACGCTCGAACCCCTCGGGGACCACAAAGGTTTCGAAGAGGAGACCGGCCAGTTGTCCGAGTGTCTGGTTGGACAGCTTTTGCGCGCGCACATTTTGCTGGGCTTCCAATGTCTCTGCGGGGCCCGCGAGTTCGTGGTGTGCAAGCAGGACCTTCAGGGATTTTTCATACTGCTGGATGCGCACCATGCAGCGTCCAAGAAGGCGCTGGACATCGCGCTGGATCTCAGGGCCGAGCTTCTCTGGTGGCAAGGCGTCGTGGGTCATCGGTTTGGATCTTCCGTCCAGTCTTCTGGCTTCTCCTACCCAAAGTCCTGACTCAATCGGTTCAGCCGATCACAAAGGGCGTGCGGTCCTTGCCCGCAATCCACTGGGGCGGCTTGCCCCGGCCGGACCAGGTGGCACCAGTGGCTGGATCCCGGTACTTGGCGGCAACCTTCTTGGGCTGGGGCTTCCAGGGGAAGACTTGCTGGGCGGTGAATCCGAATTCCTGCACGAGTTGCAGGACGGTTTGGAGGGCCTGTTCGGACTCGGCCTTCTTGGCGTTGGCGATTTGTTCGTCGAGGAGTTTTTTCTGGGCCAGGAGTTCTGCGTAGGTGGTCATGGGACAAGAGGTTCAGGAAACTGGGGGATACCCTTTCGGCTTTGTAGCACCAAAACTGAAGTCGTCCGGAGACAAGTCGTTTTTCTACGCCTCTCCAGACCCGGGAGGGGAGACCAAGCCGGCCAGCGAAGTCGAGGCTGAACAGCTACGGGCATCAGGTTCGTCCAATCGACTCGGCCTCCAGGGGCAGGAACAGGCTGGGTGCTGCCGTTCGTACTTGACGGCTGAACGACAGCAAAAGGCTGCGTGCGGTCGTCCAAGTTTTCTTGGTCAATGTCGACTTCCGCCGCAACCTGACCTTTATCGCAATCATCAGGGATCAACCGCTGAGACCCCAGCTAGCGCTGGGCAGCAAGATGCCTATGCCGACAATAAAAGAGTGGCTCGGGGGTCTTATACGCACCTGGTCCAGACGCGACCATATAGTCGCCCGGAATGCGACAAGTAAGCAGATTCACCCTTGATTGGGACGAATACCATGCGCAAGAAAACCGATAAAAATATCGGCCACTTCGTCGCTTCCAAGGCTGCCATCGATATGCATCCATTGGGTAATCGAGCTAACAGCGCCCATGAACCAGAACACCGCCAATTTCACGTTGCACGGGGCAATGGAACCATCCTGAACACCCCCCTCGAGCACTTTGCGCAGCTCTTGATCAAACTTTCGCCGACGCAAAGTGATTTTTTTCTGATCCGCCACAGTCATACCGGAGAAATCCTGGAGGATCGCCGGTGCGCCCATTTCATCCGTTAGCAACGAGATGTAGTTCTTAATGAAGACCGAGATCCGACCGAAACCAGTATTTTCCGAAGCGATCGCGTCTTGCAAGACGCGATCTCCCAAATGCATGGCAAGCTCGTGGCATTCGTAGACAAGTTCCTGCTTGTTCTTGAAGTAGTAGTAAAGGGCAGGCTTGGTGACGTTGAGCGTTTTTGCAATCTCGTCCAAGGAGACATTCTTGTACCCATGGCGGCCAAATGCGCGCGAAGCTTCCGCAATGACAGCTTGCTTTTTGAGCTGGTACTGCTCATCCGCGCCGCTGACCGCATTGTTCCATTTCGCGCCCTTGCCCGATCTCTTTGCAGGATCGCGTGGGCGTGACTTGGGTTTTGCCTCAATTTGCGTACTCATTGATGTTGTATTCCTTGCGGGCATTCGTATCGCTAACTGAGGCAAATGGTTTCGAACTGCTTTCGCCGGTAGGGCTGCGGAGAAAGGCCGTGCTCATCAGCCAGCCAGGATGCTGCGCGCAATGATCAACTTTTGAATGTGACTAGTGCCTTCGTAGATCTTTGTAACGCGCACATCGCGATAATAGCGCTCGACCGGGAAGTCGTTGACATACCCGTAGCCACCATGCACTTGCAGCGCCGCAGAGCAAACCTTTTCAGCCATTTCACTGGCATAGAGTTTAGCAACGGAGGCCTCCTTACTGGTTGGCAGGCCCGCATCCGTAAGACGAGCTGCATACAGCATGTACTGATGCGCCACCTCAACCTGCATGGCCATTTCCGCCAAATCAAAGCTAATGGCCTGCAGTTCGGTGAGTGGCTTGCCATAGGCCTCGCGCTCTTTGGCGTAGCGGATGGCCGCCTCCAACGCTGCACGGGCAATGCCGATGGCCAGGGCGGCGATTGCGATGCGCCCATCGGACAACAGCGATAGTGCTTTGCCATACCCGCGCCCTTCCTCGCCGATCATGTTCTGAACTGGAACACGCATGTTGTCCAGCTGAATCTGAGCCGTGTGGGCCGTGTGCTGGCCCAGCTTCCTTTCGATACGCAAGCATTGGTAGCCTGGATCTTCAGGGTCCGCGATGAACAGGCTGAAGCGGTGACGGGCACCTGGTTCCGCAGTTGCTGCCACGACGAGCGCAAAGCCCGCTTCACTGCCGTTGGAAATCCATTGTTTGCTGCCATTGATCACATAAACGTCGCCGTCCCGCTTAGCCGTGGTCCGGATGGCTGCGGTATCCGAGCCTGCATGGGGCTCTGACAATAAAAAGGCACCAATGCGCTTGCCACTGGCCAGATCCGGCAGATGGCGGGCCATCTGTTGTTCGGTTCCAAAACTACGTAACACGTGCGCAGCTGAGTTGTGGACGTGCATCATGGTGGCGAAGCCACCATCGGCCGCTGCGAATTCTTCAATAGCCAGGCAATACTCCACAAATGAAAGCCCGGAACCGCCGTGTGCTGGCGGGGCGAGCATGCCCATGAAGCCTACGTCGGCAACTGCCTTGATTTCGTCGTGTGGCCAAGCCCCCGTGCGATCACGTTCGGCGGCCGTGCTACCCACCACTTCAGTCGCGACACGCCGGGCAGACTCCCGAATAATGACTTCTTGTTCGCTCAGCAATGCATTGGAAACGATGCTCATAAACCCATCCTTGAAAACTTGGAAAACGGCTGACCCAATGCGGTCAACCCAGCCAGCGCTTGCGGCGGCGGTAATGTTTCATGTCGCGGAAACTCTTGCGCTCCCCATCGACCGTCAGGCCGAGGTAAAACTCCCGTACGTCCTCGTTGGTCTTTAGGCTGCTGGATGGTCCTTCCAGAACGATCCGCCCACTCTCCATCACATAGCCATAGTCGGCCAAGTCGAGGGCAACGCGCGTGTTTTGCTCAACGATTAGCAGCGTCAGGCCGCTCGTTTTGAGGTCATTTAACAAACCATAGACCTCATCGACCATCAACGGGGCCAGGCCGAGTGAGGGCTCGTCAATCATTACCAGTTTGGGCCTGGCCATCAGGGCTCGGCCAATCACTAGCAATTGCTGCTCCCCGCCGGACAAATAACCCGCCGTGCGACTGCGCAAGGCTGCCAGGCGCTTGATGCGGTCGTACACCTCGTCCAGCATTTCCTTGGCCTCGCTGGCGCTGCCCATGTGGCCGCCCACTACCAGGTTCTGCTCCACCGTCATGTGACGCAAAACCTTGCGCCCTTCCATGACGTGCACCAACCCTTTGCGAACGACATCGACTGGGTTCGCACCTGTGATGTCCGCATCATCAAATTTGATACTCCCCGCCGTCACACGACCATCCTCTGTCCTAACCAGGTTGGAGATGGCCTTGAGCGTGGTGCTCTTGCCAGCGCCATTGGCGCCCAGCAAGGTCACGCACTGTCCAGCGGGGACTTTGGCGGTAATGCCTTTGACAGCAAGAATGACGTCGCTGTAGAGGACTTCAACGTTGTTCAGTTCAAGCACGGGTAGCTCCAGATGATGTGGCCTGGGTCTCGGTGGCCCGAGACCCAGGCCGATTTGCAATTACCACTTGTTCAACACAGGAACCGGAACGTTCTGCTCGAGAAGTTTGTACTTTCCCTTTTCGACGGTGCCGATGTTGACGGCTGTGCCCGAGGTCGGGAACGGCGCATCATTGTTGAACTTGATATTGGGCAACAAGCCAAAGCTGCGCTCGGTAGGCATGGGGGTGGACAGCAGTGCAGCGCGAACCTCTTCGCCCGTCACACCGCCAGCACCTTTGACCTTGACAACATTTTCAACGGCACGAACCGTCAACATCGCTTGGCTCATGCCCATAATGCAGGCGGAGTTGTAGGCGGCTTGCAACTTGTATTGGCTGCGCAGTTTCTCGAAGAAGTCCCGTGCCGGTGTTGCGCCTTCGGCGGCCATGGCCATGCCATAGACCTCAAAGTTTCCATCCATTTGGCTCAGGTCACCCAGCGCTTTCCCCGACGAAAGCAACCCGTTATGAGCGCTAACCACTATCGGAATATTGGTTTTTCCAAGGCTTTGCAGGGCGCGCCGTGTCGCCACTACCGATGCTGTATTGTTGAACACCTGCAGTACCGTGGCCCCCTTGCGGACCAGGCGGCTGACCTGCTGGGTAAGGTCGGTCGGCTGTGCTTCGGTATAAATCGTTTCAACGACTTCAATGATCTTCGGATTGTCCTTAGCGAACTTCTCGACACCTTTGTGGATGTCCACGTAGGCCGGCGATACTTCCGATGAAATCACCCCCACCTTGAGAGGAACAGGCGAACCCGACTTCTTCTGCATCCACACATAAAACGCAGCCGCTTCGTGCGGGTAAGTGGCACGGGCATTGAACACCCAGTTATCACCCTTCCAAGCGAATCCATATCCTGCTGTCGACTGGACAAGAGGCACCTTGTCACTAGGCAAGCGCTGCTGCAGTGCATTGGTATCTGCACCGCCCACACCCAGAACAGCCACCGGGTTGAGCTCGGACTTGATGCCTGGCCAGAGGCTGGCCACTTGGGCGACGTCATAGCGGGTGTCGAAATCCTTGATTCGCAATGCCACGCCCTGCGCCTTACCGACCTCTTCGCTCCACCAGTCGAGTACCGCACGGCGGCATCCCGTCATATCTTTCATGATGTCTGCGAAAGGTCCGGTGAAGTCAGCCAGGCCAGCCACGTTGTAAGTAGTCTGAGCTTGTGCCATGCCGCCAAGGCACAAGGTTGACGCCAGCAAAGCGCCGCGTTGCCCCAGCTTGACCATTGCCGACAACTTTGCTCGATTCGTTTTCATAAAAATGTCTCCTTTTGTAGTAGCGCTTTGCATTGGATCAGCCCTTCCCAGCGCCTAAGGTGGCTGCAGAAAACAGGATTGCGGTCAATATGGGTAGGGCCACATGCGATAAGACCGCTTGACGATGTTCCACCGGTGCATCAGACCGCGTGGCTCAAAGATCAGAAAGGCCGCGATGACTCCACCCAGGAAAATATTCATCACTGCGAAAACAACGTCTCCGCTCAGGAAGGAAAAGTTCTCGACCAGTGAAGGGCCCACGATGGTGATCGTCTCCTGGGCAGTACGGATAACAAAAACGCCGATCAGCGCGCCCGTCACCGACCCCATGCCACCCACAATGATCATCGCGATGAACCATATCGAGTGGATCAGGGTGAACTGGTCAATCGCCACGAACCTGACGTAGTAAGCCCAGAGCCCTCCACCGATGCCCGCGTAAAACGCACCCAGCAAGAAGGCAAGTACCTTGGTGCGCACGACATTGATGCCCATCATTCCTGAGGCCACGTCGTCATCACGCACTGCCGCAAAAATTCGACCATGGCGGCTGCGTGCGACGCCGTAGGCGCCCGCAATCATGATGAAGGCCACTACCAGACACAGGTAGTAAATGCGGGTATCGGTGTTGAAAACGAACCCAAGGAACTGTGCTGGTTCCAGAGTGATGCCGTTAGATCCCCCCAGCCATTTGGCAGGCAGGTTGAGCACAAAAAAGTGGAACAAGATCTGCGCAGCAATCGTGGTCAAGGCAAGGTAAAAACCCTTTATGCGCATTGCGGTTAATCCGAACACCAGCCCAAAAAGCGCCGCGCACAGCCCGCCGATGGGCAAAGCCAGCCAGAAAGGCAGGTGGCCTTTCGTCGCTAGGAGCGCTGTTGCATACGCACCAACCCCCATGAACGCAGCTTGGCCCAAATTGATCTGACCCGCTAGACCAGTATTGATCTGCAGCCCCATGACCACCACTGCAGTAATCAGCATAGAGGTCATGATCGCCACCCAGCGGACCTCGCTGATCAGGGGCAGCGCAAACAGCGCGATAACAAACAGGCCCAATGCCACCGCCTGGCTGCGCGTGCGAATTAGTGCTTGGTCTTTGGCGAAAGAAGTCGCGAATACACCTGCGGGATCCATGCTCATACCCTCTCAATGGTTTTCCACCCGAACATGCCGGTGGGACGAATTAACAACACCACCAGCATGATGATGAAAGGAAAGACGGAGCCCAGCGCTCCCCCCACCAGGGGATCGAGATAGGCCGAAGCCAAACCCTGAATCACACCCACCAAAACACCGGCGATCAGCAACCCTGCGAGGGACTCCAACCCAGCCAGCAAGGCCACCGGCAAAGCAGCCAGGCCGATGTCGGAGCTCATCATGTTGATGGAGCGGCCACTCAAATGCACTATCGCCCCCAGTGTGGAAAGCACGGATCCCAGCACCCACGCAAAGGCAATGGAACGCTGCACCGAGATGCCCATGGACATGGCCACCTGGTGGTCTTCCGCCACGGCCGTCATGGTCAAACCAGCCCTTGTCCGGTTGAAAAACCAGGAGAGACCAACGCCGATGAAGATGGTCATAATTCCACCGTAGAGCATCGAACGGGAGACGATGAGATCGCCAACGATGATCGGATCCAGAGGAAAGATGATCGGAAAAGCACGCACCTGTGGGCCAAAAAGCACCAACACAACGCCTCGGATCAGAATCAAGAGACCGATCGTCACCATGACCATCGAGAAGACAGACTCTCCAACCAGACGGGCAAAAAATATCCGCTCAATCATGAAACCAAAAATTGCAGCACTAACGAATGCCACGGGCAATCCGACCCACAGCGGTAGACCCATCTGAATAATCGTCCACCACACCATGTAGCCGCCAAAGACCACCAACTCACCTTGTGCAAAGTTGAACACCTTTGACGCGCGATAGATCACGACGAACCCCATGGCGATCAACGCATACAGAAGCCCTGACAGCGCACCGTTTATCAGGTAATTAATAAAATCGATCATTTCCGTCCTCTGCTTCGGGCTGCGCCCAGGTGGTCTGACCCTGCGGCGTCCGTGTCATGGATGGACACCAGAGCCTCGAAATTGCCGCGCCGACCGTCCTGGTAGGTCACAGGAATATCGATACGCACGGCGTGCGAGCCGTCATATAAACCGTTGATCAGCGTGGCGTATCGCACCTCCAGGAATTCGCGCCGCAGCTTTCTCGAACGTGTTAGCTCGCCCTCGTCCGGATCAAGCTCTTTCGGAAAATTGGCGAATCGCTTGACTCGCGCATGCGCCGGCAAAAACTGGTTCACGCGGGCAATTTCCTGGCCGATCAACTCGGCGATCTCTGGCCGCTGTGACAGATCGGTGAAGGTTGAGAATCCGATCCGCTTGTCTTCTGCCCACCGCGACAGAACAGACATGTCGATATTGATGAGAGCGGCCACGAAGTCCCTTGTCTCGTCTCCCACCGTCATGATGTCCTTGATGAAGGGACTGAACCGAAGGCGTGTCTCGACGAACTGCGGCGGGAAGGTTTCGCCGCTGCGCAAGCGCTTCAAGTCCGACAACCGCTCCAGGAACACGAGCTCGCCTAGCTCCGTTTTCGTTACGGCATCGCCCGTGTAGAACCAGCCATCTTTCACCTTAGACTCTACGGAGCTCTCTCTGCGGTAGTAGCCCAGAAACGGGCTTCCGCCACGGATCTGCAGTTCGCCGTCCGCACTCAAGCGCCATTCCAATGGTGGGCCCGCCTCTGGATGCGCCTTCATCCAGTGTCCTACGGTCTCCAGATCAAATCGGTCACCCTGGTGGCATGTCAGCAACCCGGTTTCGGTGGAGCCATAGATGTTGCGCAGCGGTATACCCATGGCATGGAACATGCGAAACACATCTGGTGCCATGGTGGCACCACCGCAGCTGGCACAGCGCAGCCGGGTCAGGCCGAGCAGATCTCGCAACGGGCGCAGAACCAGTGCATTGGCGATAGGAAACAGCAACCGGTCCAGCAGGCCAACGGGTTTTCCATCCAAGCGCCCCACATTGACGGTGTGACCGATCTTCATGCCCCACTCGTAGACACCTCGTCGAATGGGTCCTGCGTCGAGCATGTGCGCCTGCACAGAGGACGCCATGCTTTCCCACTGGCGCGGAGCAAATGTCATACCTTCCACTGCCAATTCCCGAATGTTGGACAACACCTGCTCCGGGCCCTCAGGGAAGTTCACTACCATGGGCAATCCCAATCCCATGGTGATGCCATATATTTGTTCAGTGGCCCAGGATGGCGCGATGTAACTCAGGTATTCCATACCCGGCCTCACATCCATGGAATCGATCAAGCGCTGCGCGTTGTCGATTAAGAAGCGATGCGTGAGGATGACGCCCTTAGGCTGCCCCGTCGTGCCGGAAGTGTAAGAAAGAACCGCTATGTCATCGGGGGCTCCCGCATCCACTAGCGCGTCGTACATCTTTCCGTTACGTTGATGGATTTCACGCCCTTGCCGCTGCATGCCATCGAAGGTATGCAGGATGGGGTCGTTATACGACCACATCCCCGTTTCGTCCCAATACACAATGTGGCGCATCTTCAAAGTCTTGTTCCGGACATCCAGGCCCTTGTCAACCTGTTCTTGGTCCTGCGCGAACAAGATGACTGCTTCGCTGTCGTCCAGAAGATAAGCCACCTCCTCCGAAGTGAGGTCCGGGTACATGGATACAACTTTGCATCCCAGTGCATGCGCGGCATACTCGGCCCAGTAATGCTGTGGCTCATTCTCACCAATGATGGCAATGGTCTCGCCCGCTTTGACGCCCGCTTGGTGCATGCCCAGCGCAATCTCTCGAACGTTGCGCTGCACATCCGCAAAGCTGTACTCCCGCCAAATTCCGCGCTGCTTATGGCGCTGGGAAAGACGGCTGGGATTGGCATGCGCATGCTTGCGCAGCAACTGGGGAAGAGTCGCGATTTCGAGTTTCATTGGACGCCCTCTCCAAGGTAGGCTTTAAGCACAGCGGGATTAGCCTGGATTTCCTTGGGCGTTCCATCGGCGATCTTGCGTCCAAAGTCCAGCACAGCGATGCGGTCAGCTAGGTCCATCACCACACCCATGTCGTGCTCCACCAAAACAATAGGAATGCGCTTTGCCTCGCGCACATCCAGAATGAAACGTGCCAGGTCTTCCTTCTCTTCCGTATTCATACCGGCCATAGGCTCATCCATCAGCAGAATCTTCGGGTCTTGGGCCAGTGCGCGCCCCAAGTCCACGCGCTTGCGAAGCCCATAACCGAGGCTGCCCACCGGCACATGCCGGATGGATTCAATTTCAAGAAACTCAATGATTTCTTCCACTACCTCCCGATGCAAAACTTCTTCGCGCTTTGCCGGGCCGAAATGGAAAAACGACTGCACGAGATTGGCCCGCATGTGCATGTGGCGCCCCACCATCAGGTTCTCGATAACGGTCATGCCCGAAAAAATGTGCGTACCTTGAAAAGTGCGCGCCAGGCCCTGTGCCGCCACGTCGTGAACCGCCATGTCGCGCACGTTGCGCCCGGCCAGGGATATCTCGCCTTTCTTGGGGCGGTAGAACCCGCTCAGGCAGTTCATCAGAGAAGACTTTCCCGCTCCGTTCGGCCCGATGATTGCCAGCAGCTCGTCCTTGCGCACATCAATCGAAACATCATTCAGCGCCACAACTCCACCGAACTGCAGCAGCAGATTCTGGGCTGTCAGCACCACGCCTTCCCGCTGGCTTTGAATGGCTGCATTCATTGGCACCTCCACTCTGAATTCTTGGCTTTGTCCATCGAATTTCCTTCATAAGACCTTTGCAGGGTCTACGCATCCATTTGCGGGAATGCTCGCAGCGATCAATGGACCACGACTAACAACGGACACCCGCATCCAGGCTGATCGTGGTGGCATTCAAATAGGCGTTTTCCACAACGTGCCGAACCAGTCCACCGAACTCTTGTGCCTGCCCCATGCGATGAGGAAAGAGGATGACGTTGTCAATAATGTTTTGCGACACCTTCGTTGGCATGCCTGCAGACATGGCGGTCTCAAACAGACCAGGCGCCACGGCCACCACTCGGATTCCGTGTTGCGCAAGATCCCGCGCCACCGGAAGCGTCATTCCAATGACCGCCGCTTTGCTGGCGCTATATGCGGCCTGGCCCACTTGACCCTGCCACGCAGCACCAGATGACGTGTTCACGATGACCCCCCGTTCACCGTCGACATTGGGCTCGTTCTGCGACATGGCCAACGACGCATAGCGCACCACGTTGAAGGTCCCGGTCAGGTTGATGGCGATCACCCGGTTCCAAAGATCCATCGGGAATAACTCGCCCTTTGAAAGCGTCTTGCAGGGACCCAGAATTCCCGCGCAATTTACCGCCACATGCAGCGCACCAAATTCCGCCACTGCCGCGTCTACGCCAGCCTTCACACTGGCCTCGTCCGAAACATCAACCTTCTGGATTCGCACGCGCTCGCCCATCGGCAGCACCTCGCTCGCAAGGCGCTCTTCGTCCAGATCAACCGCCATGACGCTCGCTCCGGCCGCAAGCAATGCCTTGCAAGTGGCGAGCCCCAGGCCTGAAGCAGCTCCTGTGACGAAGGCAATGGTATTTTTGACATCCATACTATTTCTCTTGTCTCTTATTGAGTGCAGCGCTCAGCGCGCCAAGATGGTGATACAGGCAACAGCTTCTTCAATGCCCTCAAGACCGCCACCGTTTTCTGCCAGCGCAATCCTTGCGTCAGTCACCTGCCGCAGTCCGGCTTCCCCGCGAAGCTGAGTTACCAACTCATGGACTTGGGCAATACCGGTGGCCCCAACAGGGTGCCCCTTAGACTCCAGGCCGCCGGACGGATTAACGGGAATGCGGCCACCAATCCGGGTATCACCCCGCTCGGCAATCACACCGCCCATGCCGAACTCACAGAAACCGAGGTTTTCTGTCTGAATGATTTCACCCATGGCCGTGGCATCGTGCACCTCGGCCACCGAGATATCTGCTGGGCCAACACCCGCCAGCTCATACGCCTTGCGCGAAGCCAAAGCCGTGCAGTGGTTGGTGTAGTCGTCCTCGCTCCGGTCAGAACCGCTTTGCACCACGGCCGCCAACACCTTGATGGCACGTTTTTCATCGATGTTGAGGCGTTTGAGCGCCGAGCGTGTGCACAGGACGGCCGCTGCTGCGCCGTCAGACACAGGAGAGCACATGGGCAGGGTCAAGGGATAGGTGATCGGCGGCGCAGCAAGCACTTCCTCGATGCTGTAGGCCATCTGGTACTGCGACAGCGGGTTGTGCATGGAATGCGCATGGTTCTTGGACGACACGGCAGCCAACTGGCGCTGCGTCGTCCCGAAGGTGCGCATGTGCGATCGTGCAAACGCGGCATACACGTCCATGAAAACGCTGTACGGCCTGGGTGAGGTACTCCCCTCAGGCACAGCCACGTCGCGTCCCATCTTCATCAGCTCCGCACGGATCTCTTCTGCACGCGAGAGATCCCAGGCACTGTCAAACACCGAGAACATCTTGAGCTTGTCGGTTGAGAACATCTTCTCTGCACCAACGGCCAAAGCGACATCGCCAGCACCCGACTTGAGGTGATTGCAGGCTAGAACGAACGCCGACGAGCCGCTTGCACAAGCGTTTTCGACGTTCACCACCGGAATGCGCCCGATGCCCATTGCCCGTAGCGCAATTTGCCCACGAATCATGTGCTGGCCATCCATATGCCCTTGGGAAGTGTTGCCAAAAAAGGCGGCTTCCAGGTCTTCCTCTTGCAAACCCGCATCCGCCAAAGCAGCTGCAGTGGCCTCACGCGTGAGCGCCTTAATGTCCTTGTCCAGATGCCGACCAAAGGGCGTCATACCGACACCGACCACATAGATATCTTCCATCTTTCTTCTCCTTGGCAGGTTTCATGCAATCCATGCAACCAAAAAATTACTCTATATAAAGTTGTTTTACTTTAAAGTAAAATTAAAAAAAATTTGCTAGGGAAATCCCTTGGCAATCACATTCGCTGCTCAGCGCAGCGGCAGGAATCGCATGCCCCGCATGGTCTCAATATCGCCCTGCGCAGTCACGCCGTACAGGCCACGGGCCACGTTGTGGGGATGAGAGGCGGCTTCGGCCATGTTGAGCACCGGCGCGAAGCAACTGTCAGTGCCCTCCATCAGTGCATTCCAGTGCACACTGGGTTGCGAAGCAAAGCGCTGCGCGATCCGCGCCTTGAGAGACGGCCACGAAGACTTGTCCATCTGCTGCGCGGGATCCACATCCGTCAGCTCCAACTGCTTCAACAGCAAGGCATAGAACGGGGGCTCGATCGCACCGACCGTGATGTATCGGCCGTCGCTGCACAAGTAACGGTCGTAGAAGGGCGAGTCATGGAAGACACTGGGTTCACTGCCGTCCACGCCACCGCCTTGGCGAATCAGCTGCACAAGCGGCGACAGCATGGCCAACACATCCACGATGGCGCCGTCGACTACGCAACCCTGCCCAGTATTCCGGGCGCCAAGCAACGCCGACACCATTCCAAACCCGAGCCCAAGCGCACCGGCAGCATCCCCGACCACCGTAGGCGGAAGCATGGGGGGGTGTCCCGGCTGCTCGGTGAGCGACATCAGCCCCGTAAGAGCGACATAGTTCATGTCGTGCCCGGCTGCCTGGGCCAGCGGCCCATCCTGCCCCCAGCCTGTCATGCGTCCATACACAAGCCGCGGGTTGCGTTCACCGCATACATCGGGGCCCAGACCCAAGCGCTCCATCACACCCGGGCGGTTGCCTTCAATCACTCCGTCGCTTTGCGCGACCAACTCCAGCGCCTGCGCCTTGTCCTCCGCCCGCTTGAGATTTAACGTGACGCGCCGTTTACCACGAGACAAGAGCGCCCCGTCTTTCGGCGTTAGCTCGTCAGGCAGTGAGCCCGCACCGGGCCGCCCAACCACGGTCACGTCCGCACCCATTTGCATCAGCATGAACCCCGCCAAGGGCCCTGGGCCAATTCCCTCGAACTCAACGATCTTGATTCCAAGAAGCGGAGGCATTGGCGATCGCGTCTGAGTTTTCATCAAAAAATTCCACAAATTTAATTTTTTACTCTAAATTAAAATAATTGACTTGATAGTAATGGAAAACCCCATACCCACGAAAACCGAGGCAAAAGCAGAATCGACCCATGAACACACAAGTCACCAATGAAAGACAGATGTCGACGCCGGTTGTTATTTCAGAGGTCCGAAAAGGCAGCATGTGGATCCGCCTGAACCGGCCTGAGGCAATGAACTCACTGACCCCAGAGGTACTTCGAGGGATAGACCAGGCACTCAACGAAGCACAGAACCGGGCGGACGTGAGGTCCGTCGTCTTGACGGGCACTGGCCGGGCCTTCTGCGCAGGCGCCGACCTAAAGTACGTCAAGACACAAACGGGCGAAACTGGCACCATCGGCTTTCTGGACAGCGTTCTGGTCACCATGAACCGCATCGATCGCTTTCCAAAACCCGTGATCGCAGCCCTGAACGGCATCACCCTGGCGGGCGGACTAGAACTGGTGCTCTGCTGTGACCTCGTGCTGGCGGCACGCAGTGCCAAGATTGGCGACGCGCACGCCAACTACGGTCTACTCCCAGGCGGTGGAGGCTCGGTGCGCCTGCCACGAGTTATTGGCCCCACGCGCGCCAAGTACCTTCTATTCACGGGTGACTTCGTGGACGCAGCAGAACTGGTGGAGGCGGGCCTCGTCAACCAGGTGGTGGACGACGACCAACTCGAAAGCGCGACGCAGGCTGTGGCTGACAAGATCGCCAGCAAGAGCCCTCTGGGCCTGCGCCGCATGAAAGCGCTGATCGACGATGGCTTGCAACAGCCCCTGGACACTGCCTTACGGCTGGAGTTGCTGGCATCCGAAGTGCATGCACATAGCGCCGATCTCCACGAAGGCCTGGCCGCCTTCAACGAGAAGCGCGCCCCGCGCTTCACGGGCCACTGAGCCGGCAACGCCATGCGTACGTCCCCGACCACCAACCGATTCGAAGCGCTGCGCGCTTCGCAGCAATTCGCCTACGACCGCGCCCCCTCCATCCGCGCGGTCTATGAGCTTGCGACAATGACACCGCAAGATCTCCAAGGCCCGGCCGACCTCGCGCGACTCGCCGTCACAAGCAAGGATGCACTGCTTGAGAAGCAGCGCCAGTCACCGCCATTCGGTGGGTTTCTGGCGGCCGACGACGCATCCATCCGTCGGGTCTTTGTCTCACCGGGCCCCGTCTACGAACCCCAGTTGTTCGACGACGACACTGGCCACGGTTTTTCGCATGCATTCCGTCAGGCAGGCATCGGCCCGGGTGACCGCGTTCTCAACACATGGTCCTACCATCTTGTGCCAGCCGGCCTTTTGCTGGATGCGGGCATTGCCGCTACCGGAGCAACGCTCATCCCCTGCGGACCCGGCGGCGCCGAACAACAGGCGCAGCTCATCATGGAACTGGGCATCACCTGCATTTGCGCCTCCACATCCTTCTTCGTGACCTTGGTCGAAACGCTTGAGCGCATGGGCTACGACCTGCCTTCTCAATGGAAGGTCCGCTCCGCAATGCTGGGGGGCGAACTGGGTGACTGGATGGGCAAGCGCCGCAGGCTGGAGGAGAAGTACGCCATCCGCACGTTCTCAGCCTACGCCACCGGCGACTTCGGGCTGATTGCCTACGAGGAACCAGGACAAGTGGGCTACACGGTTCAGCCTGACCGGCTTGTCCAGATCTGCGACCCCCGCACCGGCGCTCCCCTTCCCCTGGGCGAACCAGGTCAAATAGTGGTCACCACGCTGGACAGCGGCTGGCCCCTGGTCCGCTTTGGCACAGGCGATGTGGCGCAAGCGCTGACCCATTCACCGGATGGTCTCGTCGAACGCATCAGCATGTTGCAAGGCCGAGTGGGCCAAGGTGTCAAAGTGCGCGAAATTTTCATCTATCCACGCAACGTGGAAGAACTGCTCATCCGGCTCCCTGCTATCGAACGTGCCCAGGTCATCGTTGGAAAACAACAGCATCGGGAAACCGCGACCTTGCGCGCAGTACTGACGCCAGGGGCCTCTCAGGACGCCACACAAAGTGACTTGATGGAAGTATTCAGGCAACTGACCCGCCTGAAGCTCGACTCAGTCGAGTGGCTAGTCCAGGAAGATATGCCCACTGACGCCCCCTTGTTGGTTGACAACAAGCATTGAAATCCTAAAAAGCGTTTGGTCTGATGCACCAGGTGGCTACACCGTCGCTCACCCCATGAAACGATAGTAATGATTGATCCCGCAGCCAATGCACTGACCTACCCATTCGAGCCACCAACACCACGCCACTGGGTCGAGGTCGCCCCTGGTGTGCGCTGGATCCGGCTGTCCATGCCATTCCGGCTCGACCACATCAATGTATGGGCCATAGACACCCATGATGGCTGGGTACTGGTAGATACCGGCCTGAACACCCCCGACACCGTTGCCGACTGGCTGGCCCTCATGGCGCAGGGGCCGCTGGCACGGCCGCTCCAAGGCGTGTACGCCACACACATGCACCCCGACCACATCGGCCTAGCTGGTTGGTTCACGCGTCGCGTTGGTGTGCCGCTGCACATGAGCCGCCTGGAATACCTGACCTGCCGCGTGATGCATGCCGACACTAACCGCGAGGCCCCGCCCGACGGCGTGCTCTTCAATAGGCGCGCCGGCTGGTCGGAGGCAGCCATTGAAAGCTACCGCAGCCGATTCGGCAGCTTTGGCAAACATATCCACGCTCTGCCCGAGAGCTACCGACGCTTGCAGGACGGCGATCACGTCCAGTTGGGTAAGCATGACTGGCGGATCATCACCACCGGCGGCCACTCACCAGAACATGCTTCTCTGTACTGCCCCGATTTGAAGCTACTGATCGCCGGCGATCAGGTACTGCCGAAGATTTCGTCGAATGTGTCGGTGTTCGCCAGCGAGCCACAGGCCAATCCGCTGAAGGAGTGGTATGGGGCGCTCGACAAGCTGATGAGGGATGTTCCCAACGATGTGTTGGTCCTCCCCTCTCACAACGAGCCCTTTTATGGACTGCATGAACGCCTTGAATCGCTCAGGTTGGGTCAAAATAGTGCTCTGGAGCGGCTGCGTCAGTCACTGTCTACCGGACCTCAACGGATCGTCGATGCGTTCGCTGCCCTCTTTAAGCGCGCCATCGGAGAGCAGGATCCGCAGCAACTGAGCCTGGCAACAGGTGAGGCCGTTGCTTGCATGAACTTTCTCATTGCACAGGGCACCGTAGAGTTCATGATGGACGAAAACGGGGTCGCGTGGCACTCAAAAAAGCTTGAAGGCGCTGTCGCCGAGGTCAAACGTTCTCCACGTGCCAACTTTGACTGACCCCGTCTCGATGGGGCGATAGCTATGGCGTCTGCTCTGAAGTCACCCTGCAATCCGCATGAATGCTGAGGCTTCTTGTGTATGCTCATCTCACGCTCACTGGGCGTACATCATGCTTAGCATGCATCGGCGTTCATCGCAGTCGCCAGGAGGCTGCTCGTAAACGGCCGCTATGAACCGCCCCGGGATTTAGGAACTCGTTTGGAGTCCGTTCAATGACTGCTTCGTGGCGAGTAGCGTGAGTCCGGCCACCGGTTGCCACCGTCCGCAACCGCTGCAAAGCCGACCTCTCACCAACTTGCCAAGTCACTCACGAAGCGGCCGCGACAGCCAAGGTCACATCTCCCCCACCCTGCCGCCAATCCCGCACATCCGCACACTCCCGCCCACATCCCGAGCACTGCAGCCTCTCGGTGTACGTCATCGCCCCCGACTCGTCCCGCGCCACCACCCGGTGGTAGCTGGTTGCACCACACGCACCGCAGCGATTGGGAGAGATGGGCGGGTTCGTTTGCATGGCACGGTGTGAAGTCTGGGCGCGGATCGCTGTCAGCCCGATGGTAGCAACCCACGCGGCATACGGGCCAGGTCGCACTTCGGCAACCTGGCTTGCTTTCATGCGACTTCAAGCAGCAAACGCCGCACCCAAGCGGCCCCAACCCGGGCAGGGATAGCACCTCTCGCGCGGAAACAGCGGCACGTCTGAGGGGTCCACCACGGAAACAACGACATGGCGACATTCAAGTCCCTGCCCGGGGGCAACGGATAAGGGGGTATTGGGATGGGGTACTGGGCGACCAGAGCACGGAGGTTCGGTCATGCTTCTCCGCCAGCGTCAACGTGTGGCCTTCTGGCGCGTTCATATGATGAGTTTGCATCACATATCATTCACATAATTCCAGTACAGAGGGGGAGACCGGACCATGCTGTCGCTTCAAACGCACCGTGTGCGCCCGGTCTTTCGCAGGCTGGCCTTGTTCTTGGCCAGTGCACTCGTCGCTGCTCCCGTGGTGGCAAGCCCGGCATCCATCTCTGAGTTCAACGCCGTCCTGGAGACCCAGGGGCCCTACTCCGCCCTTTTTCGGGTGAGTCCAGAGTCGGGCGACCTGGTCGGTCATGTGTTTCGGACGGACTCAGTGGTGGGTCGTCGGATCCTGGAGGGCTGTCTCGTGGGCATGCCTTGTGTCCTGGACAGCGTGCGCACCAGGGCGTTCGACAGTGCTGCGGGGTTTGGGCTGGGGTTTGCGGACCAGCCTGCGGGGTGGAGGGAGATCACTGCGGCCGAAGGGGCTCGGGTGGGTTCAGCCATTGAGGACTATCGCAGCGAGGTAGTGACCCGCTACGGGGTGATCGCTGCAGACCGGGAGAACCTGACCTTGCTGTGGCGCGGCAAGCCGCTGTGGCCTGCGGGGTCGGGGAGTTTTTCTGTGGTGCGCCATGTCTCTTCCTGGGGACGCGGGGAGTTGCTGCTGGTGCAAAACACCGGCGGCGCTGCCTGCCCTGCCTTGTACCGATGGATCGAGGTGTCTCAGCGGGGTGTCCATGTGTCGCCCGAGTTCGGGACTTGCTCCGATCTGGCCTACCCCTCTCTAGACGAGAGCCCCCGGGGCCAACCCCGGGCGGTGGTGCGCATGGTGGAGCACGTGGGACCGTTGGAGGCAGAGGCGCTGCGGCGCAAGGCGGGCCGCACCCGGGTGGAGTTCGTATTCAGCGGGGGGCAGCTCACACAGAACGGCCCGGGGGAGGCGCGGGGGAATGCGCCGTTGGATGCCCACCCGATCCAGCGGCACTCGCAAGCCACAGGCTCAGCCGGTGGACTTCGATGACCGGGAGGTTCTCGGGCGGGGTGTGGGTTTGGATTCAGGCGGTGGGCGCAGCAGGGTCCAGGGCTCAACGCCCAGGGCCTGGGCAAAGCGTCCGATGTTCTCCAGTGCGACGTTCCAGGTGGAGCGCTCAACGCCGGAGACATAGGTACGGTCCAAGCCGGTCTCATGGGCCAGGCGCTCCTGGGACCAGCCTTTTTCTACACGCAACAGACGGATCTGGTACGCGAGCACATCACGCAGGTTGTCGCTTGCTGGCAGGCGGGTAGGTCCGGAGGGTTTGGCAGGCACCCCGATAGGATGCTTTTTTGGTCTGTTTGCATCTACGGAGTTTGCTTTTCACTTAAATGAAGGAGAGGTCGGTATCGGATGGTTTGAGGTGGAGGTGGGTGGGTGTGTTTTCGGTTTTGGGGTTGATGGGTTTGTTGTCTTTTTCTATTTCCATACAGGAGGGTTGATCTATGCGTCAGTTGTCAGTGGTTGTTGTGGCCTGTGCGGCCTTGTTGTCGGGGTGCTTGGGCGGCGATGTTTCGCGCGTCAAGGAGTCGCGGATGAAGGGGTGGCCGGATTTCACGGTGGGGCAGTTGCTGGGTACGCGCAAGGCCTGTTCCAGTACGGAGTGGAAGAGCTTCACGGACACGCGGGATCGCAAGGTGGTGGAGTACAGCTGCACCTATGCGCCTGGCGAAAAGTTCATTCAAGAGAGAAGTGCAAGCGCTATCGAGGATGAAAAAGGCCAGCCAGCACGCGCTGCAGAGAGGGATGCGTACTACCTGGGCATTGAGCAAAAGCAAATCGATCATGCCCGTGCCCAGCTTCAAGATGCCATCGAGCGAGGCGTGCCGGTCAGCTCTTACGAACAAGCGATTGCGCGCACGGAAGCTGACTACGAGAGAAAGAAGCAGAGTCACGCCGAACGCGCGCCGAGGGAAGCAGAGCAGCACGCCAAGCGTCTGGCCAAGTTTGAGCGCCGCGCCGCCAATTTTCGGCAGGTTCTGGAAACGACTCAGTGGACTGTCCAGGATGGAGAGGTGGTCTATCTGGGCTCGAAGATACAAGCAGTCTTCAGTGATCGCGTCATCGATTGGCCCGTGAATCAGGTCTTCATCTTTGAGCATGCGGCCCAGAATTCTGCCGAGTTGACGGAGTCCTATCGCATCTACCTCGATCAGATGTGGGAACAGTATCAGTGACCACGCGTTCTCCAAGCAACCGTGTGTGAGTGCCCCTCCTGCGAACAGTCGCAGGGGGCTCCTAGCCCCCTCCTCCTCGCAGGCGCCATCAGTTGAAGGCATCTGCGAGGGGCCGTTGGGGGATCTTTTTTTTTGGAGAGGTGGAGATGAATCAGGAGAAGCCAGAACAGGCGGCAAAAGCGACAAAGAAAGACAGGGTTTGCGCCGCAGCGGGAATCCTGTTGGTGGCCTGCTTGCTCAGCGCATGCGGACAGTCGCTGGACAGCGCATTGCTGGAGGTGGGGCGCTGCTACAAGGCGGGCAATCATCTGCAGGATGAAACGCTGCGCCTGGTGGCCAGCGCTGAGATGGAGCGGCTTCTGGCGCAAAAGAGCGATGCGTTCAAGGGGAGCACGGTCTCGGCGGCGCTGCACCATTTTGCGCCCATCAATGAGCAGCTCAACAACGAGATTTTTCCTCAGGGCAGGTCCACGCCCATGGACCACACCCTGAAGGTGCTGCGCAAGTGGCAACAGTCTTCGTACTGCCAGGGGTTGATCGAGAAATCCCTGCGGGTGAAGTAGCTGTCCGGCGGGTAGTGCTGGCGGGTGCATGGCACCGGGGGGATCAGCAGGCCATAGCGGCAGAAGAGCAAAGACACGCGTCTTTCCATCAATGGTATGGGCGGTTCACATTCGGTGGGCCGCTCCTGTCCATGTCGATGGATTTTTTGTCTTTTTCTTCGAGGAGTTTCTTATGCCGTCCCCTATTTCCGTGCAGATTGGACAACGGGAGTTTCGCAGCATGAACCAGGCCCGGTTGCACTATCGCGAGGTACTGCACCGCAGTGAACCGAACCGCCCTGTGGTTGAAGCGGACCGGGTGGAGGTGTTGGAGTTGGTGAGGGCCGCCGCTCTGGGAGCACCCTGCCCTGCGGATTCCCAGGTTCACGTGGTCAAGGTGAGCTACGGGCGCGTGGGTTTTGAAGTGCGGGGGGAGGAAGGCACCACGTGCCGCGTGTCGATCATGCGGGCCGTGCGCGAGTGTGCGGTGGTGTCGCCGCTGTCTCCAACCACAAGGGACAATCCTGGAGCCTAAAAAGCTACCGCGCTCGAACCGTTCTGTCGCGGCCCACTATCGACTGCATAACGCCATCCCAGATGCTGCCCTCCCCCGCCGGCATGGCCTGATCACCCAACAGGCGATGGGCCAGTCTCTCGAAGGCCTGAGGGTTACTGATCTCCCCCCGAAGAATGGCCTGTGCAAACCGTCCGGTGAGATTTCCGGGGTCCAGACGAAGTGCGCGCTCCACATGTTCGCCGGCCGCTTGCGCATTGTTCTCCAACGCCAGGACAACCGCCAGACCGCCATGGCTTTCCGCGAAGTTGCGGTCCAACGCGAGGGCCGCTTCAAACGAGTTTCGCGCTGACGCCAGTTGGCGCTGGACCACTTGAGACCAACCGAGTCCATGCCAGGTACCGATGTGATCTGGCATCGCTTTGAGCGCCGTCTCAAAGCGCTGACTGGCCAGTGCGGCATCACCCGCCAGCAAATCTGCAAAGGCACATGTCGACCAAGAACGACCATCGTGAGGGTTGATCTGAAGGGCTGCGAAAGCCAGTTCTCGGGCCTTCACGGCATCACGTTTCGCCAACGCCAGAGAGGCCTGTGTGACGAGCGCCTCCATGGACTGCTCACCTGCTTGCGCGCGAACAAGTACAGTTTCCGACCATTCACTTGCGAGGTCAAACCGCTGAGCATCCAACGCGATCAGGCTTGCAACGCCGCCCACATCGGGGTGAATGCGCTGCGCAGGGCTCAGATGCAGTGCCCATTGGACCGCACGGTCGAGGTCTCCCGCACAATGCAGCGCGCGCAGCCAGAGCTTTGCCAGAGGCAGCGAAAACCCCTGTGCCGTATCACCTTCGGCCATGGGTGCAGCGTTTTGGCCGTGAGGCGGCATGCGCGATTCCAAACGAGACACGCACTGTGCGTAGTTTTTTGACTGGAAATCGATGAGGGCGAGGTTGTGCAATACAGCATCTGCCAAACCTGCTGGAGGCGCGGTGAGGGCCCCAAGCCTGTTCAGAACGTCCAGAGCCTCATCATGCTTTCTCTGCGCAAGCCAGAAATCGGCCTCACGCAACGACCAGGCCAAGGAACCTGGATCCAATGCCAGAGCATGCTTCATATGAAACTGCGCTCGGTCCCATTGCCGCGCCTTCAACGCCGTTTCAAATGCCTCCACCAGCAGTGAGGCATTGCTGGGGTCGTCGCGCAAGTAGGTCTCCAGACGATCCAGGCGGAGCACTAGTCTCGCCGAAACGGATTGCTGGTCGGCAATGAGAGATTCGTAATTCATGGTTCAAGAGATCCGTGTTTGTCAGTTCGCCTACTCATCCGAATTGAGCTGCCAGCAGATTCATCCGCCGTGAGTAGCAAGCTGAAAGAAAGTTCGATAGCTAGAGGAAGACATCACAGGGTGGTCCCTGCGCCAGCAAATGCCTAAGACCCATCAACGCCTTGCGGTGAATCTGAGAGATGCGGCTGCGGGAAACGCCCAGCAACTGGCTGATCTCGTCGAAGGCAAGGCCCTGGTGATAGTGATAGCGGACGACCCGGCGCTCAGACGGCCCCAGCTTTTCAATAGCTCCGCGCAAGACCTCCTGCAATTGAAGGGCTTCGCTTTTCTTGAAGTAGCCGACCTCGGGGGATGCCACGGTCACAGCATCTTCCTGCGCGACAAACATGCTGGTGCCTTCCAGCATTACCCCCAGGGCAAGACAAACCCCCACTTCGGCCATGTAACTCAGCAACGCATTAATCGGGTCGATAGAAGGACCCTCCGCTTTGTCGCCCACGGATTTCACGGCATCTTTGAGCAGATCGAGACGATCCTTTCGAAGCCGCTGTTGGGCTGCAATTTGCTGATTCTTCTCGGTTTGCTTTTCCAGTCCGTTGAGAATGGCACCACGAATCCGGTGGGCCGCATAGGCCTTGAAATGCACCCCTGTGCCTGGATCGAAGCGCTCTACGGCTTCTAACAATCCGACGCATGCCAACTGATAGTAGTCCGCGAACTCCACCTCGTCGTGAAACCGCCCTTTGTAAATCACCGCAGCCAATATGCGTGTGTAGGGTGTGAATCGTTTGACCAGTTCTTCCCGGGCGCCCAGATCCCCGGCGCCGCGCCATCGCTGCCACAAACGGGACTCAGAAGCATCTGCGCCACAGACATCTGAGAGGTCGTTTTCGAAGGGGTCTGCCAGACCTTCCATACCAGGGCGTCGCTCACTGCCTAGCGGAAGCTGCCCACCAAGGCTTTGAGCAAAAGACTCCAGCCATCAATCAGAATGAACATCAGTATCTTGATGGGCAATGCAATGGTCGTTGGCGGCATCATCATCATGCCCAGGGTCATCAGGACACTGGAGACGATGAGATCGATCAGAAGAAAGGGCAAAAACACCACGAAGCCAATTTGAAACGCAGCACGCAACTCCGAGAGCATGAATGCCGGGATCAACTGAACGTTGCTGATGTCTTCCATGGACTGGGGCGGCTTTGCCTTGGATAACTCCACCATCAACGCCAAATCCTGTTCCCGCGTTTGGCGGACCATGAACTCTCTGAGTGGCGCGACCCCTTTGGTATAGCCCGCTTCAAATCCAATGGCCCCGGCCATGAACGGCTGAAACGCTTCCTTGTTGACCCGTTCGATCACCGGAGACATGGTGAACATCGTCAAGAACAGCGCCAGACCAATGAGCACAGTGTTCGGCGGCGTCTCGTTCATGCCAATCGCATGGCGCAGCATGGACAACACGATGATGATGCGCAGGAACGCCGTCACGCACACCAACAAGGCTGGCAGAACGGCCAGCACGGTCAGCCCCAGAACAATGCGCAAAGCCTGAGAAGTTTCTGCGCTTGCTACGGCCGGAAAAGATCCTTTGCTCTGTGCATGCACGGCCCCCGCGATGAACAATGTGCAGACGGCCCCCAGCCATGTCAGGCATCGCCACGCACTTGGTCGCGCCAACTTGAACGGCAGAGATTCAAACGGACTCATGGAGCGCCCTTCTCAAGGCCGTCGCGATGCAAGACGCCTTCGGGAGGTTGACCCGCCGAAGGCATCTCGCTCAAGACCTGAATGGACTGGCTGCTACACCCCACAAGCAAACGACGGCCTTGCCACTCCACGTCGTGCAGGGTGTGCGTCGGTGTGAGACGGGTGCTTCCCAGGACCGAGGGCGCACTAGCGGACCTCCCTTGCAGACGGGTCAGCCAATGCATTACGGGTTGAGCACGGTCGGTGCCAGTCTTCCCCCCCCTTGTCCGACGCAGTTTCCCCCAGACGGTAACCACCAGGACAACAACGAGAACCAGTGCCCCCATCCAAGCGAGTTCGCTCCCAGCAGCCGACTCCCCGGCATCTGGCTCACGACGCACCGGGATGGATTCATTCAATGTCATGGCGTGCCCGCGAGTCCAGTGTTCAACGAAACAGGAAGCTCCGTGAGACGTACTGCGAATTGACTCCCCACGGCTACCAACTGGCCACGCGCAACAACATGCCCTTCCAGTACCAAGTCAACAGGCTGCAAGGCACTTCGATCCAGGACAAGCACCTGGTGCTCTTTGGCATTCAGCAGTTCTCCCACGGTGATCGCGGCTGAACCTACGCAGACTTGAAGCGTCGTCTTGACCTGGTGCAGTGGATTGACCATTCCCACAACGGACTGAGCACCACTCGTCGCCGAGCCAGCGCCACCAGAGGCTGCATTCAACTCAGAGAGGGCCAGGGGATGCGCCCCCGCCGGACTTTCACTTCTTTGCGGGCTGTTGGCCGGACGGGTACTGTGGCTCAGGTTGGTTTCTGGTAGCAGGGACATGTCAGTGGACAAAAATATTGGGGAACACAGCCATGAGGCTATGGATTCGGATGCAGCTCAACAGCCATGTTGCCGTCTGACTGTCCAAGCCATGCTTGGCAAAGTGGCGCGGGTTGCGTTTCACCGGGGGAAACAATGATCTCGCCAGCGTCAACATTCAGTCGCGCCGGCAAGTCCAGAGGATGCGACAACACTACGATGTCACCTACCGCGAGCGACTGAAGCTGCCCAAGGCTCAAGACCAGAGGCTGGAGTTCAACACGAACAGTCAAACTGCGCTGCGACAACGCAGTTTTCAATGGAAACAACGCACCGCAGGGCAAGGACGGCGCAGCACTGATATCTGGCCTCGCAGAGCCCAGGAGGAAATCGACTTCGGCCGAGGAAATCTGTAGCCTCCACTCAGCAGGCCCAAAGGAAAACACTGCGTCCAATCCTCCAGCCCAAGGCCATGGGGGAGCGTCACAAGTGCCGGCTGCCGCCAGGCTCTTGCCTTGTACAGCGGGTAGACGGCCAATGGCTCCGTGGACCGATGAAAGCCACGCCTCCCACGCCCTTTGCGCAACGCCTGCGGCGAGAGGCCCTTTTCCACCCGGTCTCGCCCCCCCCATCTCCGCTCCCGCACCGAGGGTCCCAAACAGCAAGTTGTATATCGATGGCATTGCTTCATCGCTGCCACCACCAGGCCGTGCTGGAGCCACATCCTCAATGCAAACGGCGGAGTCGATCCCGCCGCTCACCTCTGAGTCGCACCAAGCTGCAAGCCAATCACCATGGATTTTTTGCAGTATGTCCCGTACACGCGCTCGCTCTGGCAGCGCATGTACTCGCAAAGGCAGAGCCAGCCTGGATGAGTCCTCCAGGGATAAAAACTGCGAACCACCAGGCTCCGGGAGAGCTTCTGGCAGCCGCTGACCAGTCAATGAACTCACGGCTTATCGGCTCTTCATGGAAAAGAGTTCTTGGAGCATTTCGTTGGCCGTCGAAACAACTTGCGAACTCGCCTGGTATCCACGCTGCATGATTACCAGATCACTGAACTCCTGCGAAAGGTCCACGTTCGAGATTTCGATGTAGCCCGAACGTACGGAGCCAAAATTGCCACCAGCTACGCCAGTGTGCCAAGCACTCCCGTCGAGCGCTTCGAACTGGTTGTTTCCCAACGCACCCACAGCATCTGGGGTATCGAATCGGCCCAGCGACAAGCGAGGACCTTTGACTGTCTGCCCGTTCCCATAGGTCAGGACCAACGTGCCGCTTGCGTCAAACGCAGCGGAACTCAGCTCAGCGGGGGCGGCACCATCCTGCGATGAGAACGCCAGGGTCGATAGCGTGCCGGAGGCAAAGGACGTCACGTCTGTACTGAAGTCAAACGTCAGGGGAACAGCAGCCTGCCCCGCTGGGGTGTACGTGAACGACAACTTCTCCGTCGCCACTGTCGGGCGGCCACTTTGAAAGATCAGCTGCTTGGTCCCCACCACTGTTGTGCCGTCCATCAGATCCACCTGCCAACTACCAGGGGTTGTCGCATTGGTATTCGTGAACTTGAGTGACAGCAAGTGCTCGCCGCCAGCGCCATCAATGACCCGCACGTTGTTAACGGTTTGTTCTGTCCCGGTGCTGGACAGGTTGCCGGTGAACTTCACCGTGGTGGTCACCTTCCCGGCGTTCGTTTTGAGATCGTTGATGGTGATTTCCGTCAGTCCCCCTGTGGCGCCTACACCCATCACTTTCTCGCCCGTCCCTTGGTTCACCAGAATGCCGTCACTGTTGAACTGAAACTGCCCCGCCCGCGTGTAGGTGATCTTTCCGTCCTCCCCGCGAAGGGTGAACAAACCCTGCCCATTGATGGCCAGATCCAGGCTATTGCCTGTCTGACGCAATTCGCCCGGCTTGAACGAGAGCATGGTTCCCGTCGTGCTGACGCCATAGCCCAGTTGGCCGAATTGCCGCCCCGAGTAGCTCCCGCCGGAATAGAAGGAATCCGCAAATCGCAAAGAGGATCCCTTGAAACCGGGGGTGTTCAAGTTGGTCGTGTTGTTGGCGATCACGCGCAGGCCCCGAGAGAAACTCGAAAGCCCCGTCATGCCGACGTAGATAGATTCAATCATGATGGTGGTCTGGTGAATAGGGGCCGAAGCGACTCAGCGTACAGCCGTGATTTGGCTCAGACTGATGTTGGGCAAGGTCACGCCAGCGGATGTTCGCACCGTGATCAATGGAGAATCGCCTGACAATGACAGTGAAACAACGGTACCAGTCATCGCTCCGCTCGTGGAGGTTATGTCCACGGTGCGCCCAATCAAGCCCACGGACTGCAGCGCTGCCTGGTTGCTGATCAGCGTAGAGATCTTGTCATTGAGCTGCTGGGTTTGCTCCAGGCTGGTGAACTGCGCCATTTGGGCCATGAACTCTTGGTTGTCCATCGGCTTCATGGGATCTTGGTACGTAAGCTGCGTCAGCAGAATCTTCAGAAAATCTTCTTGATTCATGCCGCTTGCCCGCAAGCTGGTGCTGGCTGCACCGATGCCATCAATGCTCATTACGTCTCCTTCGAGGACTTGAAAATTGAGAGAGAGATGTCCGCAGACATCCGAACATGCGCTTCGTGCTTCCAGAAGCTTGAGAAATCTGTCAGATGACGGCTGCCAAACTCAGACACCTTGTCATCGAAAACTACCGTGCCATTGCACACGACCCTGCTCAGCCGCTGCCCTTGGGACTTCAATGTGCGCTGGAGGGTCGCCGCAATGGCCTGCGCCTGAAGCTCTACCTGCCTGGCCGTCCCGTCCATACCGATCCAGAGATTCAGACCTTCCGAGGTCCACTGGGTATGGAGACGGGTGGCAGTGCTTCTTTGCGTACCGGCATTCGACAAAAGAGCACCGTCCAGCGCCTCGGCCTCGCGCACGGAAATGTGCATGTTGGGCATGCCTTCCACCTGTCGGCTGCCAGCCAACTCCATTCGGAGCATCGCCGGAAGACTCATCAACCTTGGCAGTTCGGGCGGGATGACATTCGGGCGCACCGGCAAGGCTGGTGCCTCCTGCGCAGTAGCCGAGGGAGAAGGAAGCAAGGCATGCTCACTGGCACGAGCAAAACCCGGTCCAGGAAGTGGAGCGGCAGCGGCTCGATGCCCCTCGGGCACCTCTGGTGCATCCGAGAGCGCACTCTGCTCCGTTCGACCCTTCACGTCGTCGGGGTCGTGCATCGAGACGGCATCGGATGCCTCGCTTGCCACATCCCTGTGCTGCACGGGAGCCGGAGGGGCTTGAGGATCAGCTGACGCTGACGCCGAGGCAGCAGAGCCCAGCGCTTCACCTGCCACCTCCAAGGGCTCGACGCCTTCGCTTGCCGCCGCATAGGGAAATCCCCGCTCCGGCACGAAGGCCGCAGGCGAACGCTGCGGCTCTAACCGCACAGGATTCTTCACCACAAACTCATGGCGAGAAGCTTCTCGGCCGGTCGGAACAAACCAACCCGCGAGCTGCGCGCGCTCCATTTCTCTCAGCCACGCCTGCCGCTTCGCCCCTTCGTCACCCAATTTTTCTGCCGGACTGTCCTGTGATGCCGTTGATCGCTTTGCAAGAGCCAATAGCCCCGCAGTGCCATGCACCACCGAAGGATCGGGCATTGCCGAGCCCTGAGTGGTCATACAGAGCCTCCCTGACCCGAAATTCGCCCCAAAGCTCTCCCAATCCAATCACGGTCCGCCTCTGCGGCCAAGAGTCTTGCCTTGTTGCCCGCGTATTCTTGCAGCTCGTTTGCGCGATGCTCGGCCAACCCATCCAGCCGCAGCTGCTGCGCGATGCACTGCGTGCGCACCTGCTCTTTCTGAGAGAGAAGCACCTCAATCTCCTGGTCTTGCTTTTTCATTTCTGAACGCAAATAAGCGAGGTAGAGCAATCCACGCTGATAGGCCTGAGGATTGGGGCTGGGGTGCATCGAGGTGCGCAGACTGGCCATCTGGGACTCAAAGTCCTCATCGAGCCCGTCCCGCCTTCCCTGTGCCTCGACCAATTGGCGGCTTGCACGCGCCAATTGATTCTCAAGCCGCTCCAGCTGCCACTCCTGCTTTTGCAAATAGGGTGCCAGCGCGTACACGAAGCCGCGCGCGTCAACCCCTGATGCATCACGTTGATTGGACTTCATCGCATGCTCCTGCTGGGCGTCGGCAGTTTGCCGTCGATGGCATAGCTCACCACCTTCTGCGCTGCGGCTGGGCGCTGAGCCTCTGAACCTACCGGCGTCCGGTCGGGCCACAGTGCAAAACTCAACTCTTTCATCGCCACCGCGCGATCCACCCCTCCCTGGTCCTGGCTCAACCACCGCTTCAACGCCGGGGCCAGTTCAAGCGCACGATCAAGTGCTAGGTTCGCGCCTTTTTCGTAGGCCCCGATGTCCACCAACTGGCGATTGCGGTCCAGCAGTGCCAAACATTTGACAGCATCAGCAATCAACGCCTGCTCGTCTTTGCTGGTCAAATCCGGCAGCAGCCGACTTGCGCTGCGCAGTACATCCAGGGCCGGGTACTGCCCCTCGTGAGCAAGATGTCTGGAAAGCACCAGGTGTCCATCAAGAATGGAGCGCAAACTGTCCGCCACGGGCTCATTCATGTCGTCACCTTCCACCAGCACCGTCAACAGCGCTGTGATGGACCCTCCAGAGGGCGCTGTACCGCAACGCTCACAGAGTTGGGGCAACTCGGCAAACACCGAAGGCGTATAGCCCCTCGCCGTGGGGGGCTCACCCGCGGCCAAACCGACCTCCCGCCGGGCCATGGCGAGGCGGGTGATGGAATCCATGGTCAGCAAGACCTGTTTGCCCGCATCCCGGAAGTACTCCGCAATAGTGACTGCCGCGTAGGCAGCCCGAATGCGGGCCAGGGCGGGTTGATCCGATGTCGCAACGACTACGACGGACCGCTTGAGTCCTTCTTCGCCCAGTTGCTTGTCGATGAACTCCTTGACTTCACGCCCCCGCTCCCCGATCAGTGCAATCACGTTCACGTCTGCGCGGACATGCCGCGCAATCATTCCGAGCAAGGTGCTTTTGCCCACGCCGCTGCCCGCAAAGATGCCTACGCGCTGCCCTAAGCCCAAAGTCAAGAGGCCATCCAAACTGCGAACACCGGTCTGCAGAACTTGGTGAATCCTGGGGCGCTCCATCGGGTTCAAAGGACTGGCCTGCAGAGGGCGATGCACCGACGTCAATGGGGACGGTTTTTGGTCCAGGCCATGTCCAAACCCATCGATCACACGGCCGAGCAACGCGGACCCGACCCCCAAGGTAGATTGGCGACCCAGGGCAACAACTTCAGCGCCCGCGCGGACGCCTTGCATGCTGCCAAATGGCATCAACGTGAGCGTGCCATCCCGCAAGCCCACCACTTCGGCCAACACCCCATGATCACGGCGAGAAGTACCTCTGCGGTCTCGCCCCCGTCCTCGGGGCACGATCCGGCACAACTCACCAACCGATGCATCCGGACCGCGCGACTCAATCGCCATGCCCTGGACCCTTTGAACCCATCCCACGCGCCGGAACAGCTCCACACCGGCGATGGCATCTTGGTACGCACGGACCATATCGACCTGGGAAGCGGTCACACGCGCTCCTCTGCACTTGCAGGGGTCGCGACGTTGCGTCGCGCATTTCTCGCTTGTACCAGCGCGGTTTTCATCGCCTCAATTTGCATCTCCAAGCGTGCGTCCAGTTCCCCATCAGCTGAGCGCAAAACACACCCACCCACGCTCACGCTGGCGTCAGCCACCAGCCGAGGGACAGGGTCGTCTGCGCCGAGCGCAGCGCCGCCCAATGCGCTATCCCACCCCACATCCGTTTGCATCCAGGCGACATCATCTGGATGGAGGTGAATCCGGGGGGCACTGGACAGGTGCCAGTTCTGCAAAGCCTGCTCGATCTGCTGTCGCAGTCCCGCCTGCGTCGCCGCATTCGCTCCCAATACCCGACTCACCATCGCAAAGGCAAGCTCCAGGATGTCGTCTTCCGACTCCTGGAGACGCTGCACAATCTCCGAGGAAACCGAACGCATGAGCCGCGCACAGGCATCTCGCTGAGCCACCAACTCAGCTTGCAGTCGCTCGGTCATCTCATGCGCCTTGCGCTCGGCATTGACCGTTGCTTCGCGAACCCGCTCTTCGGACAATTCCTGGGCCATCTGCGCAGCCCGGCTTTCCATGTCCCGCTGAAGCTTCGCAGCCCCCTCCCGCGCTCCTTGCTGATAGCCGTCGGTCCGGGCCTCCTCAATCCGGCGTTTGACCTCTTCATCGGCCAGCCCTGCGGACAGCGGAACGGGCATGCTGTTCTCAAGAGCGGGACCAAGACCCGCTTCTCTCGCGGATACCTGCCGAAGCGGCCCTTCTTGTTCGGCGGCTGCATCCCTGGTCATGGTCGCCGGGGCCACCCGATTGCCCGGTTTGGTGGGGCGATGCAACCTGCGAACCTCGGAGTGCAGGGAAACATCCCTCAGGATGGGATCAAAGCCTTTCATGGTCGGCCCTTCAAGCGCGAGGGAAGAAAACGGCGCCACGGTGCCCGAATGCCTTCAGCGATTGCGGCTGTCCAGTGAGGAGCCACTCGCCCCTTGTCGGGATCGATCAGGCCGCGGCCAAAATTACGCTGGTGCCGAGCCCCTTGAAGACCAGAGCCATGCGGATCCCCGTCCAGCAGGGAGTCCACGGCCCCGGCATCCTGCCGCACCAGCATCAGACACGCACGCGTACTTTGCAGCACCGCCTGAATCCGCAGAGGCGCCCCCTTGCGTACCGGCTTCAACAGCAGGTCCTCAATCTTCCGCTTGTGCACAGCCGGCATTCGCTCAAGCAAGAGCTCCCGCCAAGGCCAGTCGTGCGCGTTCAACGCCAAAGCCACAAACTGAGGCGGCTCGCCACTCCAAATCCTGGCGAGTTCATGCACCTCGTCGCGGCTCAAGGCGCAAAGAAATTCAACGTCGCTGAGTGACGATGCAGTTTCGATCGCCTCATCACCCTGCAACGCTTTCTGCGCGCCACCATACGGCTTGGAAGGGGCCTCTGGCTCCGTAAGCTCCAGCGACAGGGCCTGCCGGTCTTTGGGCACGCCCAGTGCATCCAACTCCGCAATCAAGCTCTTGAGTTCTACCTGATGCGCTGATGGCAATCGAGACCACAACCATTTTTGGTCGGCAGGCGCCATGGCGTGCACGAGCAATGCCGCTTGCTTGGCTCCCTCTGCGTTTGTCTGCGTCATTTCGGAGAAACTCATGGCGCACGATTCACTTGACGATCCTCCAGACCGTCTTGACGACCACCGGACTCCTGCATCCACGCAGCAATCTTGCGAAGTGCCACCTGTCTTTCCGCTTCGCTGAGCGTGCCGGCATCAGCCCGATCCCGCCTGGCGCGATACGCCCAGTAGAAACCGAATCCGATCACCCCCATGGCGAGCAATATCTTGAGGTAGGTCACCACACCCACTTCACCACGGGGCATGTCCGTATGCCGACTGGTGCCTTCCGCATCCCCTCGGAGAGAAACATCGGCCTCCTGCATGGAAGCACCTTGGGGAGTCCCTCCGGGCGCAGGTGAGCTGGGAAGCAGCGCGCCCAACGACTGCACAACCACAGTGTCACCGCGTTCGGCAACCAATCCGACGGCAGCACCCAACAAACGCTTGAGTTTTTCTTCCTGGGAGGGATCCAGGTGTTGCCGCACTACAGCCACCACTTGGATTCGACGAACGGATCCCGCCTGGCTGGTGACCTGCTCAACCCTTCGCCCCACTTGGTAGTCCACCTCGCGCTGGCTACTGCCCATTGCTGTGGCAGAAGCACGGGTTGCATCCAAGGGTGGGGTTCCTGAGTCCCTGCTCGACTCACGTTCCTTGACGATAACGCCTCGCGACTCGGGGGACCGAGACGCACCAGGAATCACATCTTCTGTGGTAATGCGCACCTGATCCATGTTGAGGGTCACGTCTACGCTCGCGAGCGCCTCCCCCGGACCAAACGCTTTGTCTAAAACAGCTCCAGCCTTCCGCGCCAGCAGCGTCTCCGTTTCTTTCTTCAATTCAAGACGACCTGTCCCCGCCACCCCACTAGAGCCATCTGAGGCTTCATCCGGTGACCGGCTCAACGCCATGCCTTGCCGATCGACCACCGTCACATCTTGAGCCGTCATCCCCGGCGTGGCTGCCGCAACCAACCGCTGGATGCCACTCACCTGCTCGGGCCTGAGGGCCTGTCCCTCCCGCAGGCTGAGCGTGATGGCGGCTTTTGGGCGCACGCCCGCCTGCTTGAACAAGCCTTGTTCAGGCAATGCCAAATGCACACGGACATCCCGGACCTCTGCCAAGGACAAAATGGTTCTCGTCAACTCTCCCTGCAAGGCACGTTGGTAGTTGATCTTTTGCGCGAACTCGGTCATCCCGAAGTCGGTGTTGTTGAACAACTCAAATCCAACTGCACCCTGCAGCGGAAACTCTTTTCCCATCAGCTTGATGCGGGCGGAGTGAACCTGGGATTTATCCACCAAGATGGATGCACTTGCATCGTCCACCCTGTAGGGGATCTTCAGTTTTTCCAGCTCCGCGATCATGGCGGAGGCGTCTTGTGGCTTCAGCTCAGAAAACAGGACTTGATAGTCGCTTCTGAGAAGCCACCAGGCCAGTGCAGCAGTCAACGCCAGGATGGCAACCAGGCCCAAGGCCAAACCTGCGCGCGCAGACCGGCCCAGCCCCTCCCAAAATTCGATCATTCTTCTTGTCTTTCGGTACAACAATCACCAGACACCTGTGCAGGCATCGACTACAACTGCATCTTCATGACATCCTGGTAGGCCTCCAGCAGTCGGCTGCGCACCTGCATCATCAATTGGAAAGACAGCTTGCTCTCTTCCAGACGAATCATGATCTGGTGAAGGTTCTGTACATTGCCAACAGCCAAATTCTGAAGGTCGGTCTGGCTGGTCAACAGCTGTTGGTTGACTTGCTCAAGCCCCTGCGACACCAACTCGGAAAACCCGATGGCATTCGATGCCCCTTTGGCGATTCCAGGATCGCCCCATTGAGCCAACGAAGCGGCCTTCTCCATAGGCAGCGAAGACTGGATCGCGGCAATTGCGCCGCTAGCCTCTGCACTCATTGCGAGCCTCCGATTTCAAGGGTTTTCAAGGCCAGGTTCCGCGAGGTGTTCATCGCAGCCAGGTTAGCCTCGTAGGAGCGCATGGCACTCATCATGGTCACCATCTCGGTGGCAGAGTCCACGGCCGCATAGGCCACAAATCCTCGCGCGTTTGCCAATGGGTGCGCAGGCTCATAGGCCATCCTCGGAGGCTGCTGCGATGACTCCAGCGTCATCGAGGGCGCCGCCAGTCCTTGCTCAACAGCTGTGCCAAAAGCCGTTCTAGCCACCACCTTCATGGCACGGTACACATGTCCGTCAGGACCTGCGACGGTATTTGCATTGGCGAGATTCAGGGCAGCCATCTCGACACGGGCGCGCTCTACGGCCATCCCACCAGCGCTGATCGCAAAAGTCTGTGCGTAGTCCATAGTTCATCGCGCGCAAACTAGCGCTTTCCTTCCGAAACGGCAGAGGCAAGAACTGCCATGTGTTTGTTCAGGCCTTTCAACAAAGCCTGGTAATGGACGGCATTCTGAGCCATCTGAGCGACCTCGGAATCGAGCTGCACCTTGCCAGGCAAACCCGCCTGCATCACAGGCTCCAAGGCGGCCCCCTCCCCCGCCCACGCAACAATGTGCTGGGCATTGAGTCGGCGTCCTTCGTTCAGCAAGCGCCGTGCGTCTTCCATGCTTTCCGAGAACTTCACCCGCATGGGCGCAAACCCTTCAGCCTCCGCATTCGCAATGTTGTTCGCGACAACCTGGTGGCGCAATGCGGCAGCGTCGAGTGCCAATGAGAGGCTGCTCAGAGTTACCGCTTCAAGTCCTTCTGTCATTTCAGGTCTCTTTCTGGGTCGCTGTTATTGAATGATGAGTTCTGCATGGAGAGCACCTGCGGCTTTGACGGCTCGCAGGATGGAAATGATGTCGCGTGTCGGCGTCTTCATTCGCGAGAGCGACTGGACCAGGTCGGAGACCGTATTTCCTCCCGCCACGAATCCAACTCCGCCCTGCTCCTCAACGTTCACTTGGGTGTTTGTCACCAGCGCGGTTCGCACCCCGTCGCCCGCGTGCCCGAAGAATGAAGGCTGAGACGCCGTAGTCTCGTTGCGAATCGACACCTTGATGTCGCCATGCGAAATCGCCACCTTGGAAATGCGCACATCACCGCCCGACACCACCGTCCCGGTGCGCTCGTTCAGCACCACCTTCGCGCGTCGATCTGGCTCAACCAAGACTGACTCCAACTGCGCCACAAACGCAACCAGCCGGTCCTGATAGCTGTTGGGGATTGTCAACTCAATGCCTGAAGCGTCCCTGGCCTGCGCAAGCCCTGGACCCATCTTGCGGTTGATGGCTTCAGCCACCCTGCTCGCCGTCGTGTAATCAGGCTCGCTAAGGACAAATGTGAGCTGCGAGCGGGGCGGTGCCATGGAGGCCAAAATGCCGACCTCCACCGTTGCACCATTCGGCACTGAGCCTACCGTAGGGTGGTTTTTCTGAACAACGTTTCCATTGGCGTCATATCGGTATCCCCCCACGGAGAGCGCCCCTTGAGCAAGCGCGTACACCTTGCCATTGGCGGCCTTCAAGGGCGTAAGCATCAGGCTACCTCCGACCAAGCTGCGGGCATCACCGACAGAGGTCACCGTGATGTCTACCGTGTCGCCTTCCCGTGCGAAGGGAGACAGCATGGCGCTGACCATAACCACGGCCACATTGCGGCTTTGCATCTGCTCAGGACTCACCCCGAGGTTGAACTGGGACATCGCATTCGACAGAGCCTGGCGCGCGGCGCGGTTCGTCGAGGAATCTCCCGTCCCGGCCAGACCCGTAACGATCCCGGTGCCCACCAAGGCGTTCTCGCGCCAGCCCTGCAATCTACCGAGATCCTTCACGCGTACGGTCTCAGCCACAGCGACAGACGGCAACAGCGCAGCAGACGACACCATGGCAAGGAACGTCGCCACAAAGCAGTTCTTCAACCAAACGCTCATCTTCACAGGCCCACCGCATCCAGAAAATTGCGCCACCATGGCCGCTTGTTCCTCTCGGCCAGATCGCCCTCACCCACATAGCTGATCTTTGCATCGGCAAGACGTGTCGAGAGGACGACGTTGCCGTCGGAGACATCAATGGGGCGCACCCTGCCTTCCAGGTTCACTTTCTGCGGCTCCTCATTCACCGTCAAGATTTGCTCGCCGCCAATGCGAAGGTCCCCATTGGGCAGGACCTCCCTGACGGAAACGGTCAGCGTGGCCAAAAGACGGTTCGCCCTCTGGGTCTTGCCTCCCCCGTCAAACTCCCCGCTGACGCCAAGATCCGCCTTACCGACCGAGCCATTGCGATTCGAGACCCCTGCGGACAGAGAGTTGCCTCGACGCGTCCCTGTCTCTGCACTGGTCGATGCACTGGAGTTCTCGAAAACCTGCACAGTCAGAAGATCACCCACCCTAAATGCCTTGTTGTCAGCGATCAATGGTCTGAAGCTCTGCTCTTGGTAGAGGCTTTCAGCACACACCGTGATCGACCAAAGAGGCAAGATGACGAGGACACTGCGCAGTTGCCCAAAAACGATCTCACGAAAAGATGCAAACATGCTCACTGCTGAAACTCCAAATGTCCTGGCGCGACAACGCGGGCCATCACGGCGCCCGTCGCATGGATGGGTCGAGCCCTGACCAGGTCACCCACTCGGCCGTCCTGAAGAACTTCCACTTTGCTTTCGAGCGACACCAGTCCGCTCTGCGAAACCAGACGGACCATGTCTCCACGACTCACTGCCGGCAAAGCTGCGACATGCTTGTCTGTGATCAATTCCCCCGCCGCTACGGCTTGGCGCAGTCGGAGTTTTTCATCCGTGGCAATCAGAACGGACGGGGCAGTCAGACCAGCCACATCCACTTCACGCCATTGAAGGTCTTCACTATCGAGCACAGCCCCCGCTGCCATGGCCCCTGCAGCAACCGGAGCTCTCGCAAAGACTCCCACATCAAACCGGACAGGGATGGCCTTTACCGGCACGCCATTCGACAACACATCCACCCATACCAGCATGCGGCTTGACGGGCGGAGGTGTTTCAGGGGCCGGACGACCACATCGCTGCTACCCACAGGAACAAGAATCTCACCCGGCTCACCCATCGGCTGCAACTCTATGCGCACAGGCTGAAGCCCCCGCTCTGCGCTGGCAAGACTCAGGTGCCTTGCCAGCGCAGCCTGGGCTGCGACGACCACCCGGGTTCCGGGCAAAGTTTGGGCCGTAGCACTGAGCACAGACGAATCTGCGCCATCCCACACAACCTGATCAGGCCGCAGGCCCAGCCGCGAACGAATCCAGTATCCCAGGCGCACGGAATCCAGCACCGTGGTCGCTCCCGGCTTCGGCGCCCGCCCCAATGGGACTGACAGCGCACGGCGGAGCAATGCCAGATCCCCACTGCTAACAAAGGCAATATCGCCCAGCGTGAGGTTAGCAGACTGCACTTCCACGTTTGCCCGCAGTTCAACACGGAGGGTACTGGACGCGGTCTGAGCCACCGCAGACGTGGAAGTCCAAGCGCTGGTCAGCAGCAGACAAACAACGAGCCCTTCAAAACAGGCATGCCGCAGCATCCCCATCATCTGCGCAAACCGTTCACCAGACCCAGGATCTCGTCCGCTGCCTGCACGATCTTTACATTCGCCTCGTACGTGCGCTGGGCAACCATCAAGTTGACCATCTCTTCGACCATCTTGACGTTCGATCCTTCTAGATACCCCTGAGCCAGAGTCCCCACGCCATCTTCGCCCGCCCTGGCAGAAATCGGATCTCCAGACGCCGCGCCGCTTCGATACAAGTTGTCGCCCTGCGCGATCAAGCCTTGAGGGCTTGCAAAACGGACCAGTTCCATCCGCCCCACGTCCAACGGAGTTCCTCCAACAGAGGTACGAACCTGGATACGTCCATCCGCATGTACCAGCAACTCCTGGGCATCCTCCGGTATGGAAATCCCGGGCTTGAGCGCTAGGCCGCTCAGCGTCGCCAGCATGCCGTCCTTGTTGACCTTCAGGGTACCGCCGCGGGTGAACGCGCTGGAGCCATCAGGAAGCACGACTTCCATGAAACCGTCGCCGCGCACCGTCACGTCAAAGGGCGCATCGGTTTTCTTCAAATCGCCCATGTCAAAAAGCTTGGACAAATTGGCGATACCCACGCCAGCCCCCAGAGCCAGCCCAGGGCCAAACACCCCGGATTCCTCGCCGGCGCTCCCAGCGGACGCCCGTGTCGAGTCCCGGGCGACAAGGTCCGTGAAGCTCACCCGCGCCCGCTTGAAGCCCGTGGTATTCACGTTGGCCAAGTTGTTCGCAATGGTGTCGACATTGAGTTGCTGCGCTTGCATCCCTGTTGCGCCGATATAGAGAGCATCAAACATTCAAGATTCCTGTAGCCATGAACCGGGACAACAACGCCCCAAACCTTTACGAAAGATCACCCAGTTTCCGAATCGCCTGTCCCGTCATGTCGTCGTAGCCGAGCGCGACTTTCTGCATAGACTCGAAGTGCCGCATGGTCTCAACCAACTGGACCATCTCCTGCATGGAGTTCACATTGGAGTTCTCCGTGTACCCTTGCTTGATCTGGACATCCGCATCCTTCACGTCACCCAGTGGCCCGCCCGCACTCCACAGCCCATCCCCGACGCGGCGCATTGCTGCACGGTCTTCAGGCACCAACACCTTGAGCTGCGCCATAGCAGGCAACGCTTCAGGGCCACGCGCGGAGCTTTGCGAAGCAAAGATATTGCCCGCTGCATCGATGACTGGCGCTCCCTCATTCAGGAAAATCTCCCCTCCTTTTCCCATGACGGGAAACCCGGAAGCAGTCACCAGACGGCCACGCGCATCCAGCTGGAAATTCCCCTGGCGCGTGTACGCCGGCCCGGATGGCGTGGTCACTTCAAAATAGCCAGGCCCAGCAAGCGCCACATCAAGGCTCTGGCCGGTGAACTTCAGGCTGCCGGGACGCGTATCCGTCTGCACCAACAGCGCGGGCGCCAGCGCACCGCGCGACTCGACCGCAAGCCCGGCGCTTCGCCCGCCGACTCGCTGCGCGTCAACGACGGCCGCAAACGTTGCCGTCGCCGCCGCCACGGGCTGGCGGGCCATGACATCCCGCTGATAGCCTGGAGTCAGCGCGTTGGCCAGATTGCTGCCAATGCGGTCCAGTCTTTGCATATCCTGCTGCATGGACTGCAAAGCGAGAGCCAGAACTTCTTGCATAGTGACGTGAAAAAAAATGAGTTGGTCCGTGAAAGCGCTATAGGCTCACGACGGCATAGGACTTGAGTTCGATCGTGTGAGGAATCTCGCTCATGGACAGCACCCTCAGATGGGGCATGACCCGCTCCGAAAGAGCACGCACATGCCGCCTCAACTCAGGAGCACAGAGCAACACCGGCAAGAGATTGCTCTTCATCATCCGCTCGGCTTGCTGCATCAGCTTGATCATCAGCTGCTCAGCCAGTTTGGGCTCCAGCACAAAGGCATTCGAAGCCCCTGCGCCCTCCAAAGACTGTTGCGCAGTTTGTACGCTCTGCAGGAATTGGCTTTCGACAACGGGATCCAAAGTCAAAACATGCAACGCTGTTGCGTCCCCCAGAAGGCCCTGGCAGATGGCATGTCCCAGACGCAAACGAACAAGCTCCGTCAGGTAGTTGGCATCCTTTGACTGCCGCCCCGCATCCGCAAGCGTCTCAAGAATCGCGTCGATATGGCGAATGGAAACCTTCTCGCGCAGCAAATTCTGGAGAACCTTCTGAACGTCACTGACCGAAAGAACGGTAGGGATCAATTCCTCCACCAAGCTCGCATTCTGCTGGCGAACCCTGGCGAGGATGCGATCAGTCTCTGCCCGAGTCAGCAGCGTGGCGGATTCACGCCTCAGCACTTCGGTCAGATGGGTCATGAAGACCGTAGGTGCATCCACCAGCGTGAACTTGCTGGCAAGCGCTGCTTCCCGCTGGGTGGGCTCAATCCACAGAGCAGGCAAGCCGTAGGTGGGATCGCGGGTTGGCTCCCCGTCAATGCCTTCGGTTTTTCCCGCAGGATGGATGGCAAGCAATCGGTCCGCCCTTGCTTCCCCGCGACCACAAATCACCCCGTCGATATGGATCTCATAGCGACTGCTGCCCAGGCGTGCTGCGTCCTTGAATCGGACCCGAGGCAACACCAAACCCAACTCGTTGGCATGTTGCTTTCTGAATGTCGCGATGCGCTCCATCAAAACACTGCCCGGCTGATTGACCAACGCAGTCCAACTGCCTCCAATGTGTACCTCGACAGGTTCAACTTGCAGCGAGGCATAAGGATCATCAGCCTTCTCCTCACCCGATACATCTGCCCCGCCCAGGCTGGCTCCAGCTTCAGAGGCAAGATCAGCCGCTGGGTCTTTGGCTTGGGCTCGGTAAACATACCAGGCAACGAGCGCAACGAATGTCAACAATATTGTTGTGGGAAGGACTGGAATGCCCGGCAACAGAAGCAAACCGGCCAACGCCCCACCCACCAACAACAGGGTCTTGGGAAAAGAGGTGATCTGCCGCAAAACCTCCTGACTCAGATTGCCGTCAGACGCCGAGCGGGTCACGATGATGCCGGTACCTACCGCAATGATCAGTGCGGGCACCTGGGTCACGATGCCGTCACCAATCGTGAGGAGCGAGTAGGTGCGCAGCGCCTGGTCCCAGGGCATCTTGTGCTGCATGATCCCGATCACCAGACCACCCACAATGTTGATCAGCAAGATGATGATGCCGGCAATCGCGTCGCCCTTCACGAACTTGCTTGCTCCGTCCATCGATCCGTAAAAACCGGCTTCCTTCTCGATGTTCTTACGGCGCCGCTGAGCCTCTGCCTGATCGATGAAACCCATATTCAGATCGGCATCGATGCTCATCTGCTGACCTGGCATGCTGTCGAGCGTGAAACGCGCTGCGACTTCAGAAATCCGCTGCGCGCCATTGGTCACCACGACGTACTGCACCACGATCAAGATCAGGAAAACGATCAGGCCAATGACGTAGTTTCCGCCCACGACATAAGCCCCGACGGCGCCGATCACTCTTCCTGCATCCCCATCGGACAAGATCAACCGCGTCGCAGCCACGTTCAAGGACAGTCGAAACAAGGTGGCAATCAACAACAGCGACGGGAATGTCGAAAATTCGACCGGCCGCGCCATGTAGAAGGTCAGCAGCAGGATGAGAAAAGCGAAGCTGAAGTTCGTGAGGATCAGGAAATCCAGAAGCGGGCTGGGAATCGGCGCAAACAGCACCACCAAGACACCCAGCACCAGCAGCACCATGGCAATGTCGCTGTGCTTGCCAAAAAAACGCTCCAGTGCCTTCATGCCGTGCCTCCCGCCCTCGCCCCTTGCCGGTCTCTCATGGCAAACACCCAGACGATGATGCGCGCCACCTCGGCAAACATTTGTGGCGGCACATGGTGATCGACATCCAGCTCCTGGAACAATTTGCGCGCAAGGCCGGGACTGCGAACCACGGGGATGTTGTGGCGTGCAGCGATTTTCCGAATACCCGCCGCAAGGTGTCCGGCCCCTTTGGCTACCACCTGGGGAGACTCCATTTCCCCATGCACGTACCGCAGGGCAACCGCAACATGGGTAGGATTCGTCAAGACGACGTCGGCAGTTTGGGCGTTTCTCAACCCTTGGCTGCGCTTGCGCGCCTCACGCTGCAACTCTCGTATACGCGCCTTGATTCGTGGATCTCCATCGCGCTGCTTGTGCTCATCCTTGAGCTCGCGCTTGCTCATGCGCATCTTTTTGGCAAACTCGCGCTTGGTGAACAGCAAGTCCAAAAGAGCAATCACCACCAAGAGCGCGGCCATTTTGAAGCTGAGACTGGCCATGTCTGCGACCAACAGATGCAGATAGCCCATGGCTGGCAACCCGGACAGGTTGTAGAACTGCGGAGCAAGGTCGAGCAATGCGTAGTACGCCACCCCCGTCAAAAGCACCAGCTTGAAGCAGGCCCTCGCCGTATCGAAGAGCGTGCGCATGGACAGCACTTTTTTCAGCCCATTGACAGGATTGAGCCGATCCATGTCCGCCGACAAAGGTTCCATGGACAAAATCGGACCGGTTTGCAGCACATTGCCGACGATGGCCGCCAGCATGACTACGGCTAAAAATGGGGCCATCCACCCCAGCGTGGCGACAATCATTTCTGAAATCAGAGGCCACAGTGCAGCCCCGGATGCATCCAGTTGAGGCAACTGCCTCAGCAAGGCCTGATCAAACTTGAATTGGGCCAGGGCGGTCCCCACCCCGCGCCAAGAGAGGTAGACCACCGCCACACAGAACACCAGCGCGGAGACCACATCCGAGCTCTTGGCGACCTGCCCCTTTTCTTTGGCTTTCTGCAGCTTGTAGGGAGTGGCAGCTTCGTTGCGATCAAAGTCCTCGCCGGCCATCAAGGAACCACTTTCAGGCCTTGGAGCAAGCTGCTGCGGCCAGATGAAGGCGCGACGCTACCACTGAGGAAAATTGCCGTCCAAGCCTCATAAATGCTGCTGTAAACGCGGTTCATCACCGGGCCCATTCCAGCAAACCAGAGCGACAGGACTGCCAGCCCCACGACGATCTTCGTGGGTATTCCAATGACCAACATGTTGACCTGAGGAAGGTTGCGGGAAATCACTCCCAAAGCCAACTCCACAAGCAGTATGCAAAACACCACTGGCGCAGCAAGAGCAAAACCCAGACTGAACAGTCCCCCTACCTGCTTGAGAACACCACCCGCCACCAAGTCCGCGCGCCAGGGCGCCCCCAGAGGAAACGCCTCCGTGCTGTACGCCAACGCGCGAAGCAAAGCGTGGTGACCATCGATCAGAAAGAACACAAGCACGGCCGCGTAATTGAAGGCCGAAACCAGCAGCAACGAAGGTCGATTGCTCACGGGATCGAACACCTGAGCGAGCCCAAAACCAATCTGAATATCCAAAAGGTTGCCCGCCATGGAGAACGCCGCGAAAGCCAGCAGCACACCCAAAGCCAGCGTGGCCCCAAGCGCCACCTCCACCAAAGCGGCCTCGATCAACCGCCCCGCGCTCAGGACCAGCGTCGGAGTTTCATGTTGAAGGCCTGCCGCCAGCACCACCGAGAGAGCAACGACCATCACGGCCCGCACACGCCCCGGGATCGGCATGGCGTACAACACAGGCGTCAAGCCGAGTACCACCGCCACCCGCAGCGACAAGAGCAGGACGGGGGCAATGGCAGCCAGCGCACCAGGACTGCCTGACACAGCACCCGACAGCAGGCTTTGAAGAGAGAATTCCGCCATTCCAACGACCGTCAGAACATGCTGGGAATCGATACCCACAGCTGGGTTGCAAATTGCCCAAGCTTCTTCAGCATCCAGGGGCCAAACACCACGATGGCAACCCCTGCGGTCAGCAGCTTCGGAACAAAGGTCAGGGACATTTCCTGGACCTGGGTGACAACCTGCACCACGCTAATCAACAAACCCACCAGCATTGTCAACCCCAACACGGGCAGACACACCAGCAGCCCTGTCCAAAACAGGTCCGAAAGCATTCGCAACGCGAGATCGGCGGTCATTGAGTGATCAGATTTGCTAGGGGCAATGTCAACAAAGGGCACCACGCGCCCTAAACAAAAAGTGCCCAGTGCAAACTGAACTCATTTGCATTGTAAAGCAGAGGTAAACCCAGCCTTCTTGCCCCCCTCATGGAACACATCGGCGCCCCGGGGACCTCTGCAGTCATGTCGCGTTCATTGGCCAATTTAGCCCTCTTGATCCTTATCCGTACTTGCAGACCCTCAGGGCCGCCTGGGACGATCCCCACCGATCATGGCCGGACAAAGACCATATGACACATACGCCTTTACTAAACAATTTTCCAACCATGAGGATTGATTGGACGGAGTGCGGGAGGCCGCGCCCATCACCACACAGGGAATGAACATGGTCGGTATCGTCAGCGGCAACAGCCTGGGCCTGAGCGCGAGTTCTTTGACAACACTCGCCCAGAAAGGCCCGGGCAGCGATGCAACGCAAGGGCGTAGCGCAGAGCAGGTGTACGTTAACGTGTCCAACGGCAACCTCGTTTTGCAGCGCCAGGACGAATACTTGGCCAGTGTGGGGATCGATGCAGCCGTAGTGCGCACGTACAACAGCCAAGGGGTTTTTGACGAAGGCCAGTGGTCGTATGGCCTACAACGCAAGCGGCTTGATATACAAGGGACAGGGGTTGCGGCGGATATCACCATCGCGCGCACCGACCAAGATGGCGCCCGGTTGAACTACACCTACGACGCCGTCACCGGCAAGTACGTCAACCACGGGGGCGACGGTGCCTACGACACGCTGGAGCAGACAGCAGGGCAATGGGTCTGGACGGACGGCGCTACCGGTATCCGCGAGACCTACGACTCGACTGGGATCCTGCGCAGCCAAAGCGACACCAACGGAAGCACGACTACGCTCTCCTATAACCCAGACGGTCTCCTGGAAAGTGTCACGACTGCATCGGGCGAAACCACCCGCTACGACTACAGCAACGGGCGGATCACACAAATCCGCGTGTTGGATCAATCGGGCGCTACCAGCACTCGGGTCCGCTACGGGTACGACGGCGCGGGCCGCCTATCCACCGTTACCGTGGACCTAAGTCCGTCAGACAACGCCATCGCGGACCAGAAAACCTACGTTACCACCTATGGCTACGACGGCAACAGCAAACGGGTTGCGTCGATCACCCAGTCCGACGGCACCGCACTGACCATATCCTACACAGAGGTGGGTGGTACACACCGCGTCGCAAGCATCACCGATGGCGCAGGCAAAACGACGCAATACGCGTATGACCTCGCAGGGCTGCGCACCGTCATTACGGATCCTCTCGGAGCTGCCAGCAGCTATACATACGACGCTAGCGGGCAACTGACCGGTGTAAGAACAGGCATCACGGTTGCCCAGCCGGATGGATTGACGCGCCTTGCCTATGCCTACGATGACAAGGGCAATCTCGTTTCCATGACAGATGCCTTTGGACAAAGCATCAGCTACCAGTACGATACCAATGGTAATCAGACCGTCAAGTCCGACCCACTGGGCAACACTGTCAAGAGCACATACAACACTCTCAATCAACTGCTGACCCAGACCATTGCAGGGACCGATGGCACATCACTCACCACCCGCTACGTCTATGACTCTGATAACGGTCGCCTTCAGCGCTTCCGCATCAGCCCCGAGGGCCGCGTCCGAGAGTTTCGTTATGACGCTCAAGGGCAGCTGATCACCACCCTTGAGTACACGACAAGCACCTACGCTACGACCGTACTCACAGAAACCGCTGTTCCGGACGAGGCCCAAATGCAGTCCTGGGCCGCCGGGCATGGTGCGGCGGGGGCTTTGCGAACGGACATTGGATATGACTTCAGGGGCCAAATCCAGACCAGCACCTCTTACGAATCCGTAGATGCGGCCGGCAATGGCAGCCAGGCCAGCGCGACACACTACGTCTATGGACAGGCTGGAGAGCTTCTGCAGATCGTGCGCCCCAACCAGGACAGCATCACACAGCATGTCTACGATGGCTTGGGCCGCCTCATTGTCAGCACCGAACCATCGCCCAGCGGCGGAGCACCAACCACAGTTGTCGTTGACTACGCCGACGCTGCGCGCACGGTCACTACAACCCGCGCGAACGGGCTGACCACGCTATCGTCCTATGACGTGGCTGGTCGCTTGATCAGCGTGTCGCAAAGCCACGCCGGAACCAGTCTGGGTGTCACGCGGTACAGCTACGATGCGGTGGGTCGCTTGACCATGACAGAGGATCCCACGGGCGTACGTCAGTGGATGATCTACGACGATGGCGGTCGCAAGGTCGCGGACATCGATGGAACGGGCGCAGCCATCGAGTACGCATACAACAACAATGGCCAACTCACAGAAACGATCGCGTACGCCGTTCGCCTCGCTACGCCCGTTTCCGCCCCCACGATCAACGCCGTTCGATCGCTGGCCAGCAGTGCCGACCGCAAGAGTTGGCGCATCTACGACGACGCACAAAGGCTGGCTCTCCAAGTTGATTCACTGGGGTATGTCACCAGGACCGAATACGACGGCGCCTCTCGCATTGCTGCAGTCAAGCAGTTCGCCAATCCTATCGATGTATCCAATCTGGGCAACGCGGCCCAGTTCACTGTAAAAAGTGCACCGGCGCCCGACGGACGCGGGCTCGTCGCACTCGCGTTGCGTTTGTCTCCCGCTGCCCTTGTCCAGGGTACGCCGATGCAGCTTACGGCTGCCGTGATCGGCAACAATCCGACAGGAACCGTTGTTTTTTACAATGGAAGCACCGTTCTGGGGCGCGCCCAACTGCTGAACGGTATGGCGACGCTAGCCCTCGCAGAGCCTCCTCAAGGAGCACTGCAGTTCACCGCGCGATTTGAAGGAGATGCCAACAATGCAGAAGCCGTCTCCCCGCCCACAAGCGCCATCGCCCAGTCCTCCTCGCCAGTGCAACTGGGTGTTAGCCCTGCATTTGCGGAAGCTGGCGAAAACATCACGCTAGCAGCGACCCTGGCCCCTACCGCCACCGGCGGCACCGTTGCATTCTTCAGCGGCTCGACCTTGCTGGGCACAGCAGTGGCCGCAAACGGCTTAGCCCAACTGGTGATCAAAGCAACGCCACCCGGTCTTGCGGTGGGAACGGCTGGTCTGTCTGCCACCTACCTGGGAGACGACGGCCACCGCACCAGCGCATCTGCGGTTGTCCCCTACACCATCGTAAGTGCGTCAACGGTCAGTGCGGGGCCCGGCAGCACCACCAGCGTTAGAGCTCTCACGGCAGTGCCTTCGGCAACAGCCCCGGGAGAGCCGCTCGCGCTGACGGCCAGAATCGAAGGCAACGCTCCACAAGGCAAGGTCACCTTCCTAGAAGGCTCTCATGTCGTCGGCGTGGCCGATGTCATCAACGGCGTGGCCACTTTGCTCATCCCCTCCGGTCTGAGCGCTGGCACCCATGCGCTGGTTGCCAGCTACAGCGGCGACACCAACAACGCACCCAGCCTTTCTGCTCGGAGCGTAACGGTCACCGTGGCGTCGGCACTGCCGACTCCCAGTCTGGCACTGACCAAGACCACCGCCGCTGACGGTTCAGTCACGGTATTCATCAAGACCCAGCGAAGCGGGAGCCCTACTGGCCAGATCACGCTGCGAAGCGGCAATACAGTGCTGGGCACTGTGGATCTAGTCCATGGCCTCGGCAGCCTGGTGCTCACCACCCCGCCAGCCGGTGATGCGACCCTCTCGGTTGACTATGCAGGTGATGCGCTGCATGCCGCAACCACGGCCAGTGCAAAACTGCAGGACATTGCAGCCGCGCAAGCCTCCATCACACTGCGCGCCAGCGTAAGCGACCAGTACTACTCCACGGCAGATCTGCGCCTGACGGCCATGGCCGAGGGCGCAGCCAACGGAAGCACCATCACTTTCTATGACGGTGACACCTTGCTGGGCCAAGCCAGCGTGGTCAATGGCATTGCATCACTCACTGTCGGCGTTCCCGCCGGATTGCGCCAGTTGCGTGCTGAATACCAGGGCGCAGGTCAAGGGCAGCCTATCTCGTCAGCCACGACATCGATAGCAGCCCAAGGATCTGGCACAGGCATCGCAGCCGGTTTGAGCTGGCCACCAAACCCAGCCTGGGGCGACACCACCAAGTTCTGGGTCAGTTTGTGGGGGGGCGCCCCTCCGGGAGGCACAGTCAGCTTCTTCTCCAATGGCGTACTGCTGGGCAGCGCGATCTTGGATGCAGAGGGGGATGCATCCTTCAGCACCCGCGACCTGCCTGCAGGATCGAACTCTGTCACCGTGGTCTATTCCGGAGACGATGGGCATGTAGCCATCACCTCCTCCCCCATCGCCGTCGATTTAGCTCAGACCACGACCACCACCACACTGAGTGCCTCCAGAACACAAAGTGTGCAAGGCGAGCCCATCAGCTGGACTGCCAAGGTGATGACAGCCGCCAATGAGCCCGCCCCTTCCGGGGTCGTCAAGTTCTATAGTGGAACCACATTACTAGGCCAAGCCAACGTGGCCAACGGCGTGGCCGTCTTCACGACCTCGGCCTTGCCCGCAGGGATGACCAGCATCCATGCCATCTTTGACGATGGCACTCCTGTACATGCGTCAACCTCCGAGGTGGCCACAGCGCGTGTCAACGTTCCTTTGGATTTTTCAGCCACTCCAGTCAGCACGACTCTCGGAGAGAACGTCACGCTGACGGCCAGAATCGAAGGCAACGCTCCACAAGGCAAGGTCACCTTCCTAGAAGGCTCTCATGTCGTCGGCGTGGCCGATGTCATCAACGGCGTGGCCACTTTGCTCATCCCCTCCGGTCTGAGCGCTGGCACCCATGCGCTGGTTGCCAGCTACAGCGGCGACACCAACAACGCACCCAGCCTTTCTGCTCGGAGCGTAACGGTCACCGTGGCGTCGGCACTGCCGACTCCCAGTCTGGCACTGACCAAGACCACCGCCGCTGACGGTTCAGTCACGGTATTCATCAAGACCCAGGGAAGCGGGAGCCCTACTGGCCAGATCACGCTGCGAAGCGGCAATACAGTGCTGGGCACTGTGGATCTAGTCCATGGCCTCGGCAGCCTGGTGCTCACCACCCCGCCAGCCGGTGATGCGACCCTCTCGGTGGACTATGCAGGTGATGCGCTGCATGCCGCAACCACGGCCAGTGCAAAACTGCAGGACATTGCAGCCGCGCAAGCCTCCATCACACTGCGCGCCAGCGTAAGCGACCAGTACTACTCCACGGCAGATCTGCGCCTGACGGCCATGGCCGAGGGCGCAGCCAACGGAAGCACCATCACTTTCTATGACGGTGACACCTTGCTGGGCCAAGCCAGCGTGGTCAATGGCATTGCATCACTCACTGTCGGCGTTCCCGCCGGATTGCGCCAGTTGCGTGCTGAATACCAGGGCGCAGGTCAAGGGCAGCCTATCTCGTCAGCCACGACATCGATAGCAGCCCAAGGATCTGGCACAGGCATCGCAGCCGGTTTGAGCTGGCCACCAAACCCAGCCTGGGGCGACACCACCAAGTTCTGGGTCAGTTTGTGGGGGGGCGCCCCTCCGGGAGGCACAGTCAGCTTCTTCTCCAATGGCGTACTGCTGGGCAGCGCGATCTTGGATGCAGAGGGGGATGCATCCGTCAGCACCCGCGACCTGCCTGCAGGATCGAACTCTGTCACCGTGGTCTATTCCGGAGACGATGGGCATGTAGCCATCACCTCCTCCCCCATCGCCGTCGATTTAGCTCAGACCACGACCACCACCACACTGAGTGCCTCCAGAACACAAAGTGTGCAAGGCGAGCCCATCAGCTGGACTGCCAAGGTGATGACAGCCGCCAATGAGCCCGCCCCTTCCGGGGTCGTCAAGTTCTATAGTGGAACCACATTACTAGGCCAAGCCAACGTGGCCAACGGCGTGGCCGTCTTCACGACCTCGGCCTTGCCCGCAGGGATGACCAGCATCCATGCCATCTTTGACGATGGCAAAGGCAACACATCAGCATCTGCAAACACCAGTCAGATGGTGTTTCTATCAAACACTGAGTCAAACAGTGCGCCGAAGCCCCCAGTACAGCTCAGCAGCAGCTCGACCACCGCACTTCGCGGCGGGTTTATCACGATCCAGGTCAACGGCACCAATCCCACAGGCCACGTCGCACTTCTGCTGAATGGGGCCTGCCTGGCCGTTGCAGACGTTATCGACAACATGGCAAAAATTCCAGTGGGAGCATTGCCCTCTGGAACTTCCCAACTGGTGGCCACCTACTCCGGCGATGCCAACAATGCGGCAGGCCAAATTGCATTCACTCAGACCCTTCAGGATACCAAGGGCACCAGCGTCACCGAGTTGACCGGATTCAGGCAAGGCGAAAAAACCATCCTGCAAGCGCGCGTAGTCGGGAGTAGCCCCTGGGGGCAGGTGAGCTTCTACAAGGGCGGCACCCTGCTTGGCATAGCCCCCCTCGTCTCTGGTTCCTCCATGCTGGTCCTGGGCGATGCTCTGGCACCCGAAGAGCAGTTCACCGCCGTCTTCAGCGGTGACGAGCTGAACGGAGCAAGCACCTCCAAAACGCTGCTTGCCAGCGGCGTGAGGACGGCAGCGCCTGGTACAGCCGTCAGCACCACGGATCGCGTCGTCCGGCAGATCTACAGCAAAGATGGCCAGCTACTTGCCGCCGTTGACGGTGAAGGGTATTTGCAGGAAATGCGCTATGACGCAGCCGGACGGCAGATCGGCATCATTCGATACGCTACGCGAATCGCTGACTTCTCGGACGAGCCCGCGCTGCAAAGTCGGCTGCAAACTGCACGAAATACGTCGAACCTCAGCGGACTTCGTCCTGCTTCCAGCGCAGGCGACAGCAAGACATACACGCTCTACAACGCCCAGTCCCAAGTGGTCGCCTCCGTTGATGCTGAGGGCTATTTCACCGAATTTGCGTACGACCTCAACGGCAACCTGGCGCAGACAACCCGGTACGCGCAGCGCGTCAATCCAGCGCTTGAACCTGAAGCCTACAGCCTGCCCGCTCTTCGTCCAACCCCTAGTGCTCAGGATCAAACCGTCCGCAAGGAATGGAATGCACGCAACCTGCTGGTGCAAGAGACAGCAGCAGATGGCACAGTCACAAAGTACAGCTACGACGTTTCCGGGAACCTCGTTTCCACGACCAAAGCGGCAGCAACTGCCGACTCGCGCGGCGTTGCCAGCCGATACGACGCCCAAGGGCAGGTGACGGCGGAATTGTCTTCCACGGGCGTGGCCCTGCTCAATGCGGGACAAACGCAGGCGCAGATCGATGCCATCTGGAACCAGTATGGCCTCAAGCACGCCTACGACCTTGCAGGCCGGAGAACCAGCACCACAGACGCCAACGGCAACAAGACGCTCTACTTCTACGATGCAGATCAGCGCCTGACCCATGTGGTCAACGCCCTGGGCGAAGTGGTAGAAAATCAGTACAACGCGTTCGGCCAAATCGCCACCACGGTTCGCTACGGAACCCGTATCAGCCTTGCGGGCCTCACCGGTTCCAACGCCGGGGGACTCGTCAATGCGGCACTCACCAGCGCGTTGAATGCGGCCCGCAATGCGACAGTGGACAGCAAAGATGTCTATACCTACGCAACCACAGGCGCCTTACTGACCCACGGCACGGCACTTGGCCTGCTGACCAGCTACGCCTACAACGCATTCCGCGAAGAATCTGCCCGGACCTTGGTCAACGCCCAAGGCACGGCACTCCAGACCATCACGGCCTACGATCGCCGAGGCCTCAAGACCACCGAAACCCGCGACCCTGGTGGATTGAACACCATCACCAGTGCGGTCTATGACGCCTTCGGGCGTGTGACCAACGCAACGGATGCCATGGGCAACACCCGTTCGCAGGCCTACGACCGCCTGGGGCGCACCGTCAGCCAATCCAATGCCTTGGGCCAAACCGATCACACAGCCTACGACGCCTTTGCACGGATCGTCAGTCACAGTGATGCGCTGGGCAACACCACCACCTATGCCTACGACCACGCTGCGCGCAGCTTGACCGTCACCAGCCCCGAGGGCATCCAAGTCAAGACCATCCATGACCGAACCGGACAGGTCCAAACCGTCATCGATGGCCGTGGCAACTCCACCACCTATACCTATGACGCGGACGGCCACCCCACAGGAACGACCACGGCACTGACCAGTACCTCGAAGCAGTACGACGGCGCCGGACGCCTCATACAGACCACCGACGCGAATGGCGTCAAGGTCAACTTGACCTATGACGCAGCCAACCGCCTGCTGACGCGCACGGTGGACCCCACTGGCTTGAACCTTGTCACAGCCTACACCTACGATGCCAAGGGCCAGCAGCTCTCAGTGACCGATCCAAACGGATCCGTCACACGGTACACCTACGACCTGCAAGGCCAGCTCACCAGCCAGGCAGTGGACCCCAACGGGTTGAATCTCGTCACCCGCTACACCTACGACACGCAAGGCCACACGCTCAGCGTGACAGACCCGAACGGCTCGATCACCCACTACACCTACGACGCCGCCGGACGCCGCACCAAGGAACAGATCGACCCCACAGGTCTAAACCTCACGCGCAGCTACAGCTACGACAAGAACGACAACGTCACCAAGATCGTCGATGCGAACGGTAACGCCAGCTACCGTGGCTACGATGCAGAAAACCGACTCACCTACACGGTAGACGGCGCGGGCGACGTTGTCCAGACTGTCTATGATGCAGTCGGCAGGGTTGCCAAGACCATCGCCTACAAAAACGCCATCCAAACCGCCGGTTTGGATTCCGCTGCTGTGTTCGGGCCGGGCCCGTCCGGCATCGCGGGACAGATAGCGCAACGCCTGGCCCCATCCAGCAGCGACAGCGTCGAGTACCGCATGTACAACGGCGAAGGCTGGCTAATGACCAGTGTCAACGCCCTGGGCGAAGCCACCGCCTACACCCGCGATGCCAATGGCAACGTGCTGGAACAGCGTCGCTACGCCACACGACTGAACACGGGCAACGCAGCCTCGTGGACCACGGAAACCGTGCTCCCGCTCACGGTAGACGACGCGCACGACCTGCGCATTCGCTCCGCCTACGATGCCCTCGGTCGCGCCACCTACTCCATGGACGGCACGGGCGCCGTGGTGCGCTACGTGTACGACGGCAATGGCAACATGCGCGAGCGCACCGCTTTTGCACAGCGCATCAGCGCCAGCACCGGCTGGACTGAAACCGACTTTGCCTACGCCGTCTCCGGCCAGGCCCAGTCTGCGCAGAACGTTGTTCAACGTTTCGGCTATGACAACGCCAACCGGTTGCTGTGGAGTGTGGACGGCGTCGGTGCCGCCACGCGCAACGCTTACGACAAGAACGGCAACCTCATCAAGTCAGTGCGCCTCGCCACCCCGGTGGGCGCAGGCGACGGCCAGTCCACGCCTGGATTCATCGAATCTGCGGGCGACGCAGCTACCGATCATGTCTACGACGCAGCCAACCGGCGCGTGTACACCATCAACGCACTGGGAGGCGTCACGCAGACTGGATACGACGCCAATGGCAACGTCACCCAGCGTCTGGAATACGCCACCACCATCACGCCCCCGTCTACCAGCACAGGGGTTGTGTTCGGCCCCTCCGTCAGCAACTACACCCTCACCAACATCCGCTCTGCCCTGGGTGGAGCCGCTGACTACCAGCCGGGCAATCGCCTGACCCAATACGCCTACGACGCGGCAGACCGATTGGCCGTCTCCGTCAACGCGACAGGCGCGGTGACACGTACCGACTACGGCACCAACACCGTCACCACAACACAGTATGCAGCGCCAGCCAACACAAGCGGACTGACTGCCACCAGCCGACCGCAAGACATCCTGGCCCGTGTGCAGTACAGCTCCGACGACCGCCAGACCACACAGGTACTTGATGCCGCGCGCAGGGTGGTTCTGTCCATCGACGCGCAAGGGTATGCAACAGCCACTGCCTATGACGGCCTGGGCCAAGTCACCTCCACCGTGGCCTACGCAGCGCCCGCCAGCGGCACCCAGGCTGTGGCCACGCCTGGCCAAGACCGCACGACCACCTTCCGCTACGACGCGGCGGGCCGATTGATCGGCAGCACGGACGCACTGCAAGGCTCGGAGAGCTATGCCTACGACGCGCTCGGCAACAAGGCCAGTTTCACCAATAAGAAGGGAAGCCGCTGGGAGTACCAGTACGACGCCGCAGGGCGCATGGTTCTGGAACTCTCCCCACAAGTCCAGCTTGCATCGCTGGTCACCGACGCCAACGGCCGCCTCGCCATCGATGCGTCTCAAACAGGCGCAGCACAAATTGCCACGCAACTCGAATACGACACGTTCGGCAATCTCGCGGCTAGAACCGAGGCCTTGGGCCGCCCCGAAGCGCGGACGACCCGCTACGAGTACGACGCGTTGGGTCGCCAGACCAAGGTCTTCCTGCCCGTCACCGGGGTGTATGACGCCAACTCCGACAACCTCGTCAACAACGGACAAAACGGCAATGCCGGACGCATAGAAGCCGCAGTACAGCTGTGGACCGAAACCCGATACGACGCTCTGGGCAACGCCGTGGCGGGCCGTGATACGGCAGGCAACTGGAGCTACAAGGCATATGACCGCCTCGGCCAACTCGCCTACGAGATGGACGCTGAAGGCTTTGTCACCGGCTACACCCGCAATCGCTGGGGTGAAGCGGAATCGCTGGTGCGATATGCAGAGAAAAGCACGCTCGGCCTCGTCGCAGGAACAGCGCCATCCACTGCGGACTTGCGCTCGCACATGGCGGCCAAGAGCTCTGGCGCCAACCGTGAATTCCTGACCAGCTACGACCGAATGGGCCGCGTCCTGCAGGTTCAAGAACCCTTGGTCTTCAACTACGACAGCGAATCAGGCGTGCAGTCGCAGGGACGCAAGACCACCGTCAACAGCTACGACACGTTCGGCGACCTGATCGGGGTCAGCAAGAACCTGGGTGACGCGCGCTGGAGCACAAGCACCAACCGCTACGACCAACTAGGCCGCATCGTCTCTGCCACCGATGCACTGGGATTCACCACAACCTGGAGCTACGACGCAGCAGGCAACACCTTGCGCAAGGTGGAGTACGCCAGTGCGCAGAGCACGGCGGGTACTGCGCCCAACATATCCAATGGAGACCGCGTCACTGATTTCAGCTACGACCTGCTGAACCGCAAATCGGCAGAAATCCGCCGAGGCGCGGGCTACGCCGAGATCGATCCCAACGCTGCGTGGTCTTTGGTCGAAAGACCCGGAGACCTGACCACCAGCTATACCTACGATGCCTTGGGCAATCTCGTGCGCACCACGGATGCCGCTGGTGGCAATACCTACAGCTACTACGACGCATTGGGCCGGGTCACGGCCGTAGTGGCGCCCGCAGCCAACACTGGCACCGGCGGATTGAACAACGGTGAACGTCAGATTGCCGCATTGACCGAATTCAGCCGCGACGCGCACGGCAACGTTCTGGTATCTATCGAACGGGCCACCGGCGCGCTGGGCGCCAACGAAGCCGGATACACAACAGCTGTGGCCCCAATGCGTGACCGGGTAAGCCTATCGCGCTTCGACGCGCAAGGTCATCTGGTGCAAACCGCCGATGCAGAGGGCGCCAACCGATACTTCTCTTACAACGCGCAAGGCCAGATCGGCAAGGAGTGGCAAACCGTCAGCGTGCTCAATGAGCAGGGTGCGAAGGTTCAACAGACGCTGTGGCGCGCCTACGAGTACGACAAGGTGGGCCGCCAAACCCATACATACACCCCGCTCCAGCAAGGGGCCGCAGGCCCAGTGACCAAGGGCGACACCAGCCTGACCTACAACGCCTTCGGAGAAGTCACTCAGCGCGAAGTGCGTAACGGCCAGACCCTGGTTGCACAAGAAAAGCAGGAGTACGACAACGCCGGGCGCCTGTGGCGCAGCAATGCGGGCGATGGCGTCACCAAGGTCATGGCCTACAACCTGCAAGGCCAGCAGACCGTTCAACTCATTGCCAGCGGCAGCATCACCCTCGACAGCTATGCCAGCACCCAGGCCGCGCTCAACGGGCAGTACATGTCGCCCGGGCAGTTCCGCCGCACCGATATGCGGTACGACGCCCTCGGTCGTCTGACGCAAACGCTTGCGCCTGAACGGGTGAGCGACCAGGCCATGAGCATCTCCACGCGTGAGAGCTTGGTCTACGGGATCATCAGCCAAACACAGGTTGTCAGCGGGCACCCCATCAACACATCCATCAACCAAGTGGATCTGGTCTGGCGCTCTCTGCAAAACCTTGGCAGCGGAGACGTCCGAATCACGCTGACGTACGACACCAAACCCTACACAGCCATCACCAACCAGGAATCGGGCACAGAAAGCAGCTATCCCGCCACGCTCAATCAGAAGATCAGCGTAGTTGTAAGCGCCGAAGAAGCAGTCAATGGTTACGTCCTCAAATGGAGCACCGACGATCTACGCAGGCTTTCGGACGGACGTACAGTGTGGTCGCCAGGCCAACCCTTGGGCATCGGTGCCATCAAGGGCATCAAAGTCGAGAAGATGGATCTCTTCGGCGACTGGGCCACGCTGCACAACGTGGCTCCTCCCGCTCAAGACCTGTCCATTAACTGGTCTGAAACCCCCAGCCCGGGCTTCATCTGGAGCGAATCGGGCGACGGCCGCATCCCTATCTACCGCTACTACAACCGCTTCAGCGGCGCTCACTACTTCAGCACGAGCACCAGCGAACGCGACAACCTGCTCAACCAGCAGCAAGGCTGGCTGGACGAAGGCACGGCAGGCTACGTCAGCGCAAGCCCCGCCGCTGGACTGGTCCCTATCTACCGCCTCACTATGCCCGGGAAGGACGGTGCCATCTATGCGCGTAGCTCCGAACTGTCCACGCTGGCAAGTCAGGGCTGGGTCAACAAGGGTGTTGACGGCTACGTGGGCGACCCCGCTGGCAACGCGCCATTGGGCATGGTCAAGCTCTACAGCCTGCAAAACAACCTCAGCCCCTCCGGCGTGGACAGCGTGCGCACCGACGGCCTGTACACCACGGCCCTCTCGGATCGTAATGCCCTGCTAGGCATCACGCCGCCCGCACCTGGCTCCGCCAACCCGCGCCAACCTACCGTTTACGCAGCGGCAGGCGGGCTGAGCATCGAGGTCACCTATCCGCAGGATTTGATCAGCAGCACCACGCTGGAGTATCGGCCCGCAGGTAGCAGCGGTATTTGGTCGACTGCCCCCACCAGCATCCAGCGCGCCTTCGGCTCTGCCGCTCGCTTTGACGTGAGCCAATTGGGACTGTCTCCGGGCGGCTATGAGTACCGGATCCGCAATACCAATCCAGAAAAGACACGCGACGTTGGCTCTGGCACCTTCACCATCTACGGTGCAGGCGTTCCAGAGCAAGCCTCTATGCCCGTATTGAGCGGTGTGCACCAAAGCACCGCCAACATCGACGGCACCTTCTACAAGGTGCTGCAGTGGCCCAAGCCGTCATCCGACTGGACCGTGACCTTCCGCTATTGGCCGAAGGGGAATCCCAGTGCGGCGACTACACGTGCTGTAGGTAGCGGCATTTTCAGCTACGGCGACGGCCGCACCAGCGGCATGGGTGTGGGCATGCAGGGCATCGCTCTCAACCTGGGGACAGGAGACTTCGACTACGAGGTCCTCGCGCAAAAGTCTGGTGGTGCAGAACAAATGCACGCCACCGGCACGCTTTCCTTGTCACAAGGTGTGAGCTCGTGGGACAGCACTCCGCCTATCACCCAAGGTAACAACAACGTCACCAATCTGGGCATCGTAGGTTACGTCTGGACGAGTCCGGCCCCCGGTCGCGTACCGCTGTACCGCTACTACATGCCGTACAACAACGATCACCACGTTACGACCGCAGATCCCTCGGTGATCGCGCTGTTCGAGCAAGTCATCGCTGACTACCGCGCCAACCCCAGCAGTCCGGAGTACGCGCGATTTGACGGCATCGTGGGCTATGTCGAGAGCTCTCCCACTTCCGACAACCAACGCCTCTACCAATACAAGTACGGCAACGAGAACATCTACCGCCTGACTGCCAATCCGTCTGACATTGGTTGGTACCAAACGCTGTACTCGCCACCAAGCTCGCTCACCCCAGGCGTCTGGTACCAGTCTGCCTACCAGTTTGATGGCTACATTTCTAAGGTGCCGGCCGCCGGTACTACGGCGCTTTATGCGGTGTACGACGGCAACTCGTTCGGCCCCTTGAGCCAAGGCGACTACCTGACCACCTCACAGGAACAAGAGGTGCTCGCCTGGTACATGATGAATGCCAGCAACAGCGCCACGGCCAAGGTCCCCGGTGTCAAGACCAGCACCGCCCAAATCGACGGGCAGATGCAACCCGTCTTGCAGTGGCAGCAACCCGAAGCGGGCGCTCGGGTCACCGTCACGGCGTCGCCCGCCCTGCCCTCGTTTGGCAGCTCGCCCGCCGTGTTTACGCAAGGCGACAGCCATGGCAGCGTGTTCAGCGCAGGCGGCAGCCAGGGCATTGTGCTCAGCACCATGCAGCCGGGCGCCAGCTACACCATCTCGGTCGTCATCGAGTACCCCGCCACCCCATGGCGCAACGCCTACAAGGCCCGCACGGACTTCACCATCAACGTGCCAGCAAGTGGGCCGAATGCTGTCGTTGGCAACACCGACACCACGCAGCCATACACCCCTGGCGCCCGCATTGTTGCCGGCACTCCCTACAACCTCAGTAGCCGCGCCATCACCACCCGTGGTTACGACCGCTGGGGCAACCTCACGGCCTACCAAGACCCCCGGGTTCTTGACGGCACGGGCACCCAGCGCCACACCACCACCTACCGCTACAACGCAAGCAACCAGCTCATCGAGCAGACCCTGCCTCAGAACTACGCGGAGGGCGCCTCCACCACCCGTATCTACTACGACCAGCTCGGTCGTGAGATCGGCGTGCGTGACGGCGAGGGCAACCTCAATATCAAGGTCTATGACGCGGCAGGCAACCTGGTGCAAAAGCGCAATGCCGATGGCGGTCGCACCGACTACCGCTACAACGCCTTTGGAGACCGCACAGCCTCTGCCGAGGTCATCGATGCTCAGCGCACGGTGGTCACCCACTTTGCCTACGACAAGCTCTCGCGCCTGACTTCCACATCGCTGGAGCGCGCCATCACCCGCTATGGCGTCACCAGTACCGACGGCACGGTGCAGGATGCAGCAGCAGGCGGCGCTCCTTCGGCCAACGGCGTCACCCTGCAAACCCAGGAGCAAACCCTGCTCGAGCGTGTGGAGTACGACGAGGCCGGGCGCCGGGTGCGTGTCATCAACGGCAACGACGAATCCACCCGCTACGTCTACGACCGCGCAGGCAATGTCGTCTACTCTGGCCAGGAGGCCAGCTTGCGCCCCGCCGCCAGCACCACGCTACCCGACAGCTATGTGCTCAAGTACGGCTTTGCCTATGAGTACGACGCCCTGGGCCGCAAGATCAGCCAGGCCGACGCCAATGGCTTAGGCCAGACCTGGAGCTACAACACCCTGGGCCGCCTGGTGGGCCACAGCGACAACAACGGCGCTGTGCAATACAACTACGCCTACAACCTGGCCGGCCAGCTCACCCACGAGGGCAACAACGCCTCGCTCAAGAAGGACATCGACTACCAGTACGACGGCGCAGGCCAGCTCACCCGCATCCAGGACAACTTCCTGGGCCAGACCAGCACCTACAGCTACGACTTGGCAGGCAACCGCATCGCCGAACGCATCACACAAAAAACCTTTTTGGCCAATGGGGACTACGCCAACGTGGTCTACCAGGACAACCGCCTGGCTTACGACGCCCAGAACCGCCTGCGCGCGGTGTTCGATGGCCGCGTGGATGTGCGTATCGACTACGACCTGGCAGGCAACCGCAGCCGGGTGTCCACCAAGGTCACCACCCAGTCGGGCGGCACCGAGCAGATCAAGAACAGCGCCACGCTGTTCACCTATGACTCGATGAACCGGCAAAAAGGCAGTTCGGAGTACGCGCTGAACATCACCGCATCGGGCCCGCAGTTGGGCGCCCTGCTGGAGCGGCACAACTACGTCTATGACCTGGGTGGCAACCGCATTGCCGACAACAGCGTGTTCATCAAGGGCGGCGGAGAGAACGGCACCGATGTCAACGGCAGCTATGCCTACACCTACGATGACCTGCACCGCATGGTCAGCTACAACGGCTATGGCCTCGCTGAGCGCCAGACCTACCAGTACGATGGCGCAGGTCGGGTGGCCTACACCATGTCACTCGTCAGGCGCGATGGTCTGTGGCAGGAGGAGCACCGCTACAACCAGTACGACGCCACCGGCAAGCTGCAGGACACGCGCGCCGTGCTGCGCCATGATGAGACCAAAGCCAAAACCCATGTGGACGACATCCGCTACCATGACACCACCGGCAGCAACGCTGCCACTGGCCTGGGCTACGACGCTGCAGGCAACCTCAAGGGCTACCAGCAAATCAGTGATGGCTCCGCCACCACCACCCGCTACCAGTACGCCACACAAAACGGCAGCTATCTGCAGTCCCAAGCCACCACCACCCATGGCGGCACCACAGCCACCAGCAATACCTGGCGGGATGCCAATGGTTTCATCAGCAACATCACCGAAAACAATGCCGATGGCAGCGCCACGTTCAAGGACTTGCGCTTTAACCGAGCCTTTGTGAACGACGCCCAGGGCAATGCCCTGTACGTGAACCAGGCCGCAGGCCAGACCGGTCGCATTCAGAACGGGCCGGGTGGCTATATCGGTGGCTGGGTGGGCGATTCCCTGGACCCAGGCCACATCCAGCGCCAGTTGGTGGCCAATGGTGAGGTGCTGGGGCGCTATGGGGATGCGCCAGACCGCATCAACACCACGCCCCAGGGGCAGGTGCCCAAGTATGTGCACACAACAGACTTCCAGCTGGAAGCGCAGGTGCTCAACTTGAAAGGCGCCAGTGTTGATCCGGTCTCCTACACCGTGGTGGGCGGCGAGACACTGCGCGATGTGGCGCGCAATGTGCTGGGCGATGCCGGCCTGTGGTGGCGCATTGCCGACGCCAATGCCCTGGCGGTCTCGGCCGATGCGCCGCTCACGGCAGGGCAGACACTGTCGGTGCCCAAGCTGGCGCTGAACGCCAACAGCGCTGAGACTTTCCAGCCGTATGACCCGAGCAAGATCACGGGCAGCATGGATCCCACGCTGCCCATGCCTGCGCAGGGGGACAAGTGCGGGGGGATGGGCAAGATCATCATGGCGGTGGTGGCCATTGTGGTGACGATCTATACGGCGGGGGCACTAAGTGCAGGCACCAGCGGCTTCTTCTCCACCATGCAGGCGGGAACCTCGGCTTTGGCAGGCGGTGGCGGCCTGACTGCGGGCGGAGCAGCACTGTCGGCGGCCGCTGGCAGCGTGGTCAGCCAGGTGGTAGGCAACGCCCTTGGAGTACAGGACGGGTTCAGTTGGAAGGCTGTGGCATTGTCCGCGCTCAGTGGGGGCATCGGCTTTGGGCTCAGCGAAATGGGAGTTGCAGGCAGCATCGCCAAGGCCACAAGCAGCAATTTCCTCGGTGCCGCAGGCCAAGCGGCCATTGCCAGTGCTTTGACCCAAGGCGTAAGCGTGGCGACGGGACTGCAAAGGAGCTTTGATTGGAGAGGAGTAGCTGCCTCGGCCGTGGGAGCGGGAGCGGGGGCGGTAGTGGGTGAATCGCTGGGGATGAACAGTCTCAGTTTCAAAACTCTGCCCTTTGGCGAGCAGTTTGGAGCGCGTCTTGCAACCGGGCTGGTGGCAGGGACTGCAGCGGCCGTAGCCCGGGGGGGCAAGGTGGCTATTCAGCAGGTGGCCACCGATGCGTTTGGCAATGCGTTGGGCAGCTCCTTGCTCGACTACGCGAGCAATCCGGGTAGCCCAGTACAGGAGCCCATGCCCAGCGCGCAAGAGGCTTTCCGCGCAAGCGAAATCGCTTACCGCAATACCAACGATCCGCTGGACATGGGCGGGGCCTACGGGCTGCAAGTGGGGCGCGGTGGGTATGGCCTGAGCCCATCAGGCACTTCGCTGTCGCAGTGGAGCGATGAAATCGACGGGGGCATCATGCTCAACGGCAGCATGGCACCAGAGCCCAGAAGCCTGGGCCAGGCCGTGGTGGGCAAAAACCAAGGCCCGCTTGCGGCACTGGCAGCCGCAGGGCTCGATGCCGAGCAGCAGCAAGCCATGTATGGGCAAATGCGGGCCAATGGCACCATCCGCGTAAACGCGCAAGGCGTGCCGCAGGTGCAGCCGGGCCAAGTGCTGGAGTTTGATCTGTCGGATATGAGCGCGGGCAGGCTGGGGGCCAGTGCGATTGCGCAGGAGAGCCGGTTTCGTTCAGAGCGTTTGGCAGCGGCTGCGCAGGCCACCACACTGGACAATCGGGATGCCAGAGACATTCGTGCAGGATTTGGCTACCAAAGCATGCTGGCTAGAGGGCTGAGTGAAGCAGACGCCCTGGCATCCGTCAACAATAGTGGTCGCCCTGCGCAGTACATATCCCAGTGGGATGGCGTGACCCGTCAGGCACCTATCGAAAACTATCTGCAATCTACGCTGGGCGGTCTGGACCCTGTACGGGGCAGCCAGCCGCAAATTCAACTGGCCAGAAGCCTGCCTGAAGCGGCCGTGAATGAGTTGGGAGGTTTGGCCATTGCAAAGGTGCTGGGCGCGGGGGCACAGGTGTTCAACGCAGCAGTACGCAGCGAAACATCGCTACTGAATGCGGAGTTGAAAGCTACGGTCAATAATGCGTTGGTGCGGGATTTGCCGGTGGGAGCGCCTTTGGAGGGGATGGGGGTTGGCAGTGTTGCAAACAAAGCAAACGATTTTGTTACGTTCTATCATGGAACCTCACCCCAGAATGCCGCCAATATTCGACTCGCTGGAATTGATTTATCAAAATCGAAAGCCATTAACGATTTTGGCCCCGGCTTCTACATGACAACCTCACCTGAAGAGGCTATTAGTTCCGCAACGATGATGAGCAGGAGTGCTCAAGATGTTGTGGAATTTAGGGTTCCTCGGTCGGAGCTTGGAGGCCTGAATAGCAAAGTATTCAATGGCGCAGATGCTGAATGGGCTGATTTCGTCACGATGAACAGAAGGCTGGATACTGCACCGTATTTGCCACCAGATGAGTGGGGGTATACGTTTGATATCGTGACGGGGCCCATGTTTGGTGGCGTCAAAAAGGGTGGCATAAGAACATTGCCAGGCAGAGGCGATCAAACAAGTATTCACACACAGGATGCTGTAGACTTGTTCAATAGATATATGCAAGGAAGGTAATATGCCGACGCAGCTGTCGATATCATCAGATGATGAAGATGAGGTTTGGTTGTTTGAGCGAACTGCTCAGCAGCTGCAAAAGGAATATGGGCATACTGAGGCAGAGGCTGTAGATCTTGTGAATCGCTATTACAAGAAGTTTACAGACCCTGCGTTCTGCTCGTTGTACGACCTGTCCGTACAAACCGCAGAATTCTTTTGCCGCGAAGAGTCCTTGTCGATGGCGGATAGAGTTCAGTTCTATGAAGCGATGCGCAATACGCCGGATGAGCAGGCGTTTATCCAGTGGCAACGAGCAAGGCGCCTACCATGAATTGGAGCGATGATGGCAGTATTGATTGAAGGTATCTCGGTGGTAATTCGTTGCCGCTCAATTGTCGAAAAGGCATCCGGAGGTGTTGCCGATTTTATGAAAGCACTTCCCAACAAAACACTCAGGTCGGATGGGGAGTTGGCCTGCGTGCATTTCATGACCCCGCATGACACTAAAGGTTATGTGGACTTCTTGAATGGAAAAGGTCTTTTATATCGAGATGCTGATGGCGCCCCTGTTGATATTGTGATCGTTGATCAAAATCGTGGCCCTATGGTACCTTGCGATTGGATTGATTTTGGCCACACTGATTGGGACAATAATCCTCGCCAGACGGTTGCTGTTTGTTGTGCTCGGCCTACCAAGAATTCCGGCGTCGTGGCTCCGGAAGGTTGGAATTATGCAGAATCCCTAACAGCCACTAGCAGGTTCGTGGCGGGGGATGAGATCCCACCCAATCTAGAGTTTGTGCATCATGAAGGCGGAGTGGATGTTTTAAGGGACAGAGAGACTGGGCAAAACTTCTTTGTTCCTCGCTATTGAAATCAATAAGGCCGCATATGCGTATCCTGTCCGCGTGTCCGCAAGCTCTCTGGCTGTGAGGTTCCGGTGGCTTCTTCTTTTAGCCGTTGATTGGTGCGCTACGTCTTTTTGTTGCGCCCCACCTTGACCGCAAAGCCACCTACTCCGGAAAAAACATCTCCATAGCCCGGGACTCCTCGTGCGTCCAACGCGTGCTCATATTGCGCCGTAGCGCAAAGTCATGTGCGGCCTGGTTCATCAGGCGGCGTGTCTTGACCAGGTTTCCCGATGTCACCCGATTGCCCTGTTTGGTGTTGTCCAGCCAGCCACAAAACCACCGCTTATCGGCCTCCTCGATGTCGGGGTAATGGTGCAGCACGTCAGCGGCGCTAGCCGCTTGGTCGGGCGTTGCCTGTGTTGGAATGTGCCGGTTGAACTCGGCAAAGAAGGCGCTGGCTTGGAAGCGGTTCCCGCTGCCCTTGCCCTGAAATAGCGCCTCGCAGAGTGCATTAAACGTTTCCGGTGGTCCGATAAACGGGCGGATCACAAAGCCTTTGTGCACTTCCAAAAAAATGGCGAAGTTGTGGCCCAGGCAGCCCATCACCAACTCAAAGGGCCGCATGTCAGCAAAGAACAGGCAGTCAAACACCAGGTGATTGAGGTTGTAGCGGAACTTCACCCGCCCCAGATTCTGAGCGCGCATGCTTTGGTAAAGCGGGCTTAGGCCATCCAATTGCATCGTGTCTATCTCCCTTGCTTGTTGATTGCCGTCTTCTTCTTAGCCGCCTTAGGCTTGTTTGGCGGCTCCTCCTGCGTCACAAACCCAATAGGCCGCTTGGGCGCTGGTGGCGGCTCCGCAGGCGTCGCCTTATCAGCCAGTTCGCGCAGCGCCTCAAACACCTGGCGCAGTTGATTGTGTCCTGTCCGTGTGTCCGCAAGCTCTCCGCCACCACTGTGACGCCATTTTTTTCGACAATCTCGGCCTCGCGCCCCAATCCGGCAGCTCATGCAACTGGTTTTCGCTCATCGCACCGAGTTGTTTTGCCTGTTTTTCGGGCAAACCATAGCAGTGGACGAGTTGACCCCTGCCCGATGCGGACACATTACCTGCGCGACGTTTGTCTCGACTTCCGGTTGAGGATCAACATCGCAGCCAGTACCCCAGCATCAGCCCGTCCAGCGCATGCACCCACCGACCTTGTCCGTACCGGCGCTGCACCGCGTTCAGGTCCTGCCCGCTCCAGGCTTCTGCTGGCGTGAGGCCATCCAGGCTCTGGTGCACCCGCACGTGGTTGTAGAAATGGGCGAACTCATGGAGCCACTCTTGCAGCGCATTGGCCGTGGGAATGGAGAGTTGCCGAAGCAGCGGCTTCAAGGTGCCAAACAGCCGCTCGATGCGCCAGTTCTGCCAAGGGCAACCCGGCTCAATCCGCTGGCGTTTGATCCCAGCGATCTTGAAGAACGAGGCCCACAACCGGCTGGTGAACATGGCCTCGTTGTCGGTGCGCACCGCATCGGGCGCACCATGTTCGGCGCAAGCCGCACAGAACTCGGACAGCAAAGTCCAAGTGCATTTGCGCGTGAGGACCTGGATGCGTAGCAAGGCCCGCGAACCATGGTCGATGATGGCAATGGTGGGATGCTGGTTGCCGTCGCTGGTACGGATCAAGGTCAGGTCCATCCCCCACTCCAGCTTAGCAGGCACGCCCCGAGGGGGCTTGCCCCTCATGCCCCGGCGCATCGCAGCGGTGGCTTCACCATTCTCTTTGCACCGCGCATGCACCCAGGTCTTGCCCATCGTCATCCGCTGGCCATGCAGGCGATTGAAGTTGTGGGCGATGGCTCGGGGGGGTTCGCAAATGCACAGCCAGCCGCAGGACTTCGGCCAACACCCATACTCGCTTCTTGCGGGACGGCAGGGCTCCATGAGCCTTGTAACCCGCCACATCAATCCGCAACCTTGGCCTTCCTGCGCCGTTGCCACGCCGTTCGCTTGGGCTTCAATGGGCCAAGGCACAACCACCAGTGCACCAGCAGGTTCACCAGCAAGAGTCGCCGCAGGCGGGGACGCCAACAAAAGGCCAGCAGGATGACAGTCAGGAGGCATTGCATGTGCAACGGATCCAGACGAACCCCGCCTCGTTGAGCTACTGCACCCGCGCCATGCAACTGAAACTGGCCGCTACCGTGCACCCATCAATCGCGAGCAGCTATCAAATTGATGCCAGACTCCCACGCGCACGGCCGGACACCTACCGCCGCAGACACTCCGCGTACTCGCATCAGTTGCCTCAGCAAAGCTCCAGTAGGCTTGCATGTCCGAGAATCCCCCCGCATGCAGCCCACCGCGCTAGGCGCCATTTCGCGACATCCCATCCTCCAAGACCGCACTAGATATCGCGTATCCTGCTGCGTCAGACTTTCTCGCCGATCCCCCATGCAAACCCTGCCCTGCGACCTCCCCCCACTTCTTGCCCAAGCGATTGAAGCCAGCTCCAGCGGTGATGCCGACCTTGCGCTGAGCCTGTTTGCGCAGGCCACTAGGGACCCCGAGATTTCCGCATGGGCGCACTTCCTGATGGGCGCCGAGTACGCCGCCTTGGGGAGGATAGATAAGGCAGAGGCGAGCTTCTCTACGGCCGTGCTGCTCGCACCTGGATTGCCTGTGGCACGGTATCAGCTCGGGCTGCTTCAGTTTTCGTCTGGGCGTGTGCCTGCTGCGTTCCTGACCTGGCAACCGCTGTTGGAAGGCAACCCCGACACGGCCATTTGCCAGTGGATCAAAGGGTTTGCCGCCCTGGCACGCGATGAGTTTTCCGCAGCGCGCAGTCACTTCGAGGCCGGCATTCAGCTGAACACAGACAATCCACCGATGTCGGCAGATATTCGGCGTGTGATCGCGGAGATCGACCAGTTGACAGCTCCTTCTGGTGAAACACCTTCACAGGCGCTGGATGACTCAGCGGGCGCAGAGGAAGGCGATACCGCCCATGTATTGCTGTCGAACTATCAGACGCAAGGATCGCTGCACTGAGTGACTGCGAACTGATCGGCCATGACCCGCATTGACACGTCCGCGCTAAGCGCTTTGCTGCGCGCTCAGCTACAAGCCAAAGCGCAGCACAGCACAGCAAAAGACCCGGCCCCCATGCAATCCAAGGCCCGGGGTGCAGGTGGACAGGACGTGAACTGGCAGGCGCTTGCAACGCCAAAGGATGGTCTCAAGATCACCGCCCAACTGGCGCTGGAGCCAAAGTGGGTCCAGCGCTTGCAAGGAATCTCGCCCGATGACCCAGAGCGCAAGCGCAAGGCGTTTCGGATTTTTCTGGAAGCGGTGTTGGAAAAAGAACTGGGCGCTGTGTTCCAGAGCGATATCCAGTTCTCTCAAGTGGTAGAGCAGGTACTGCAGCAGATTGAATCGGATCCAGAGCTGAGGGAGCAAAGCTTGCACGCAGGCGACGCGCTGCTCAAACAGGTTGCAACCGGGCCAGAGTAGCTGGCCCGTTCGCTTCCTAAGGTGTCGCAAACAATGTGCGGAATTGTGGAATCACATTGTTACCAAACCCGTTGCCGGCACGAACTGAGTCTCCCCAGGTAAAGATCGTGACGACAGCGGGTGGTGGAGCACCGGCTCCGCCATTGACAACCGCCAATGCCGTATGAGGGTCCGTTTCAGCCACGGTCCACGGCCCTCCTTGCCTCTCGGCGTTGATTCGATTGAGCGCGAATGGGCCGCCAAAAGAAGACACCCCAAAATTGAGGCCATGCAGACGTGCGACGTTCAGGGGAGTGCGCTTCACTCTCGCAGCATCGTCCCCTGCGCTGGCCACAAGGTGCGTAAACAGCAACGAGCGAGGCACGCCATTACGCACGTACTCGTCAGCGCCAAACTTCACGAAGTCTCTGGCGACATTGCCGAGTTCAACCTCAAAATCGCCAGGCAAATTTCCTGGACCAAACGGCTGACCATTTGCTGGATTAACACGCCGAGCGAGAGCAGCGTAGCCTAGTCGGCTGGCGGTTCCGTCGGGCTTCTCCGCAATACCAACATCAGTCTCCCACCCAAAGTCGACGCCGAGAAACAAAGCCTTGGCAGCGGGGTCCGTGAAGATGTTGTTGACGATGAATGAACTGATCAATGCAATATCGTTTCGAACTTTGCTCCTGACAGCTGCACTCTCAAAGTTCGGCTTCAGACCGATTTCAGGAATGGGTGAACCCCATCCGATCCAGAACCGATTCAAAGGCTCGTTCCAATTGGTGTACTCAGCCCAGTCTGCGGCTGATACTCCAAATGGATTGGCACCAACTCTTAAAACCCATTCGTGGTTGGCGTGAATCGCGAAGTAGAAGTTGTTAGCCTTGGCGCTGGCCACCAAAGCACCCAACTCCTGCAGCACCTTCTGCTCCTGTCCAGGCCAAGGCGTGTCCAGAAGATCCACTGCGTACGATATGCCGACACGGAACCGCCCCGCGGGGCAAGTTGGAGAGCAAAAAGCGGATCTGATCTCCGAAACCATGGCCAGTTGACCGTCTGAGAGCACGCGATCATCCCGCCAGCCGTCGTTCTGGGTATTGTTTGAAGAGCGAAACACCAGCACTTGCGGACGATGCCACTTGGCGCCACAAATAGCGGTCGCCCCTGTGACTGAGGTCACATGGACATGAGTATTGAACTCCCCGTACTCAGGTTGACCAGGTTTGTGATTGGCAAGGTTGACATCCGCATACCAAGTACCGTTTCCCGCAGAAACCCCTTCATACCAAACCAGGTCGTCCTGGTCACCGCTACTTCCCCATGTTGGGAACTTGACGGATTGAGCATTCCGCACCCCGTGCGCGTATACGCGAAACAGACCAGATGCGGCTAGGGTAGAGGGAGCACTAGGTGCAACTATTGAGCAACTTGGAGCAGCCTGCTGCTCTCTCTGCCAAGTAACAGCAGCGCACAGTCTTTCGTCCCCCGTCGCAGACTTGACATAGACATGGGTTTGGAAATTTCCATACTCGGGATTTCCTGGTTTGTGCCGTGAAAGATCCACGTCTGCGTACCAAGTACCGCCTCCTGCAGAGACTCCCGGATACCAAACAAGATCATCTCCGCCCCCCACATCGCCCCAAGTTGGAAACGACATGCTTTGCGCACCACTAACGCCGTAGGCATAAATTCTGAAGGAACCAGAAGTACTCGATGTCGATGGCAACGCCGGAGCTGCTGAGCTACAACTTGGGGTCACTTGGCTTTCGCGTACCCACGTTGTAGCGCCACAAAGTGACTCCACCCCCGTATGGGTCGTCGCATAAACATGGGTGTCGAAGCGACCAAACTCAGGGGCACCTGCCTTGTGCTGGGCTAGATCCACATCGGCATACCACACGCCATTGCCAGCGTTCGTCCCTTGGTACCAGACAAGGTCATCTTGACCGCCAGAAGCCCCCCAAGTCGGAAACACCATGCGAACAACATTCAAAGGAACATTCTTCGCGGTGACGCGCAGCACCCCAGTTGTACTTGCCGTCGTCGGCGAAGAGGGTGAAACGGTACAAGACGTCTGAGCTGCAGACTCTCCTACAAGGGTCAAGGAGACTGTCAACGCCCCAAGAAAGGTCGATAGAACTCGAAAAACAGGAACCACAAGGCCTCCCTTCTACATGAACTTCACTTCAAACCACTCACCATCCCGTCTGACCCCAACCTCATGGGTAACTCGAAGATGAGTCATCTGTGCACACCGGCATAGCCAGAAATCGAGAAATTTCACTCCTCGCTTTCGGTGGCTCGACCACGGGCTCCGCAGTCAATATTCGGAAAAAATCAGGTTGGCAATCTGTTGGTGTCCCGTCGCGTTGGGATGGTAGGGATCAAGCATCCAGCTGTTGTAGACGCCCTGTGACTGCGCGTTGAAGAGACCTGTCACATCAAAAGTGGGCCATCCCAACTGCGATGCCGGTGTGGAGTAGTAGGTGGTCAGGCGCTGGTTGTGCGCCACATCACCGACCCGGTTCGATGTGATCAATCCGATTTCAGGGTTGTTAGTGGCTTGCTGGCGAACGGCTGCAATGGCCAGTCGGTACTGGTAGCGGAAGACCGAATAGAAGATGGGGCGGGTGTACAGAGACATGCCCGCATATCGCACGGGCTGATAGCAAGCCAGGCCCTCATCCTTTTTCTCGGGAAAGAGCGTTGACGTATTCGCAACCTCAAAGCTGTCGTTAATCCCGAACATCATGAACACCGCATCAGCATCTCTTGCCGTGTAGGGCACGTCGGCGCGGAACGGGTCGTCTGCGGTAAACAAGTTTTTGGCCCCTGCGTTGTCGTAGGTGATTTCGCTGGGTGCATTCTTCAACCTGGCCATGAAACGCCCCAGGTTCAAACCGCCAATGCCATCTGCAATCACAGTGATGGTTCTGGCACTGTTGATGAATCCACCGATGTATTCAGGATTGACGGGGTTGTCCAAGGAGTACGCGGGATAACAGGTGTTCTGGCCTGCGCCATAAGTCCCAGCTGGCCAGATGCGCAGGTCTTTCCCGTAGTAGAGCACGTTGGAGCCCGGATACTCGCTTTTCAAAAGCTGCGCGAACTTGCGAGGGTAGGAGTCGCCGTTCACACCGTACCCGCCAGTTACGCTGTCCCCCAGGAACACAATTTTGGTGTTCTGCCCAGACTCCAGCTTGGCCTCCAGTTGCGGCATCTTGCCGGCGTAGCTGGCCGTGACCACGCCAACGGTCAACAACAGCGATGCGCACACTTTGAGCACGTACTTTTTCATGATCTTCATAGACTTCCCTTTCTGACGGTTTAGAACTGACTCATTGGTATAAAAACAAAACGGGTGTATGCCCACGCGCCCCAGGGAGAGACTTCTGTCCAGGGCAGAGTGTTTGGCTATCGACGTACTAGGCGAAAGGTGGGCGTTTCTTCGGGCAGAGACCCTGTGCATGGACGTGTTCTCGCTGTGGGGAGTCACCGTGTATGGAGCCCGATGTGCCTAAGCGATGGGATGCAACGGCCTATTGGCTCAGGCCTCTTGGAATTGACGATGACCCCGGTTCACCGCCTGCCCCACATCGGTCGTGGATGGGCTGGAACTGCTCAAGGCCCGGCGAGGTGGCAGGGCTGTCTGCACTTGAACAGTGTTCAACGGCACACCATGGCTGGTGGCCACCGTGACACTTGTGCCCACGGATTTTGAGAACGCACGAAGGCTGTTCATTGATTGTTCCTCCCCCTGCGGCTCGGCGGTCATGTTTGCCGCGAGTCCTTCAGAATTTGCAGCGATCCTAACGGCGGGACAAATTTAATGTGCCGCTTTTTACGCTCTGTTTCGAACAAGAAAAATCCGGGCGCAGGTTCTAGGAATGGGATTTCATACCGCGTTCTGGTCTTCGTTGCGGCAGGTCATTGACCACAAACATCCCACGTCTTCGCCTTCTCACCACGCTGCTAAACATAGCCGACCGGCCTCACAGGGGTTCCGATGATGGCAAGACAAATGCATCACCAGGTGACGCCCCGTAAGCAATTGAAAAACTCCCTCCCCCGCTAACACGCTCACATCTTCGTCTGCTAGAACACCCAAGCAGTCGTCTGACTGCTCACAAACGAAAGGGAGAGCGCAATGCGTTTCAAGAGAGTTTTTGGAATGGCTCCTGCCATCTTTTTGACGCTGTCGGCTATGTCATCCGCAACACACGCAGACGACATGACCATTACCTTCCAGGGAACGATAGATCCCATGTTCGGCATCGCAGGGAACTATCACTATGGGTGGATGACTGCGTGCGGATACAAGCACATCAGCGAGCAGTGCAATGGCGCTCCTGCCTCGGGGCCATCCTATGGCGCATGGTTTGACGGTCCCATCAACCCCTACAAATTCGGCTCCGAGACTTACTTCCAGATCCCGCACTCGCAGAACTACCGCATCAAGGTGACGGGGAACAACTGGGGGGCACGCCATCTTTGGCAGATGGAGCCCAACAACACGGTTCATGGTGCGACCATCACCCCAGGGGATTCGGACCTGGACCAATCCCACTACCAAATGCGCAACTGGATTTTTTCACCGTACGTCCAGTACCCGAACATCTACGGTCTCACACATCACGAATGGTACTCATCGGTCAATTTCGTGAATGGCATCCCGTTCTTGGCAGCCGGCGGCGCCACTGTCTGGGGACTGGGCTGGATCAGTTCCGCCGATGGTGGCAACACCTGGGCAATGAATCCGATCAACTACAACGCACCCAGCAACGCCAACCGAATGGTGCTGATTCCAGAGCCATGGAACGCGAGTCTCCCGCCGTTCTATGGCTTTTCACACCCCTCCAACATCGTTAAAGAGGGCATCTACTACTACGCGTTCATGACGAACGCCAGCCAGAAATCCAATGGACAACAAGCGCTGGGTGTCAGTCTGATCCGGACATCCAACCTGGCCTCTTCCAGCGGCTGGCAATATTGGAATGGTGCTGGATGGACCACAGTAAGCCAAGGGACCTATCAGGGGAACGGCGGCCCTCAGCAGCCCTATATCTTCTGGGAGTCCGCCAACGCCTGCTCACACCTCTACGCCCACAATGTCAGAAAGCATGCCAGCAGCGGAAAGTGGATCGTCCTGGGCGCCGACTACTGCGCGGGCTTCGATGGGCAAGGCAACATCGCAGGCAAGGCCGTCTATACCTGGATCGACTCGCTGGCCAACCCAACCTATCTGGACAAAACGCCTGCCAATCAGCCTCGCCCCCCAAAGGTCATCGCCCGGGTCGGCAACTACATTCCCTTCAACGCCTACTACAGCTTCTTTGATGTCAGTGGGAGCCAGAACGTGGGGGACAACTTCGAAGTGGTCAACAACACGCCTTTGTTCACCGCCATCCATCCTGAGAAGCACACGATTCTTCATCAGTTCTTGAACATTTCGTATACGCCCTGAAGAAGCCCCTGATAGCGTGCCCCAGGTGTCATGAAGACACCTGGGGCACGCTGCTGGGTTGCGGGACAGTGACCAGGGTCCTAGCGATGCAGGAAGACTCGTCACCACGCTGGTAGAGCTTCCTTTTGCTCAAGGTAGCGCTATCTGGTCCGGGGGCTCTTGGTAAGTGATGTTGCCCCCCCGCACTTCCGACCCCGTTCTAGTCGCAATTGAGCGCCTGGCCCGTCGCTGGCTCCTGGCGCACTTGAGCGGCCTGTTGCCGCCGGAACTTCCGAGGGTGGCGTCGGGGGCGCGGACCGTTGCTCAACCGCCCATTTGGCGGCTGAACGCATGAAGCAGGCAATGCGGGGTTAGCGTACGGCGGCCGGGATCACGAGCGTTAAAGGGCAGTGATCTGATGGCCTGGCCTTGTCGCGCACGTAGGCAGCGTCCCCATAGTCCTGGCCCTTGGCTACGAGCATTTCCTTGGTGAAGCGATTCGCCAGTGACGGAGATAGTGCGAAGTGGTCAATGCCGAGATGGCACACCTGGTCCCACTCTTCGCCTTCCACAGTCTTCTTTCGGGCGTTGATTTCCGATCGCGCAACGACCAAGCTCGCGCCCGGTGGTTCGTTGTCGGATATCTCGCTCAGCATGGATCCGACTTTGACAGAGGGTAGCAAGAGGGATGTTGCACTGTCCTTGGTGTCGATCCGCGCAGGATGCTTGGTGTCGTAGTTCGTCCCTTTTTGTCGTTGTTGCGGGGTCAAATCACTTTCCAGCAAGGTGCGGTTCCAGTCGCCAAGAACGATGAAGTCCCTTTTGGCCTTCGCTTGCGCTTCTACCCAGGCTTCCAGCGGAGGGACTTGCTTTCTGAAGTCGCCACAGGCGTGGACACGACTCTCATCACCCAAGGGCTCGCTGCGGCAGCCCGCCTTGAGGTGCAGGTTGAGAAACGCCACCTTGGTGCCTTCGATGTCGGCAATCAGCTGAAGGCCCGGCCTGATCTTTCTGCCCTCGAAGCTCATGATTCCCAGCGCGTCATATGGCTCGGCCTTCACCACCTTCACCTTGCCACCCTTTCGGACCGCGAAGGCTATGTTCTGAGCCAGGGTGTCGTCCGGATTCTTGGGCTTGGAGAAATATACATCGAACTCTGCCGGAGGGAACACTTCGGCCACGGCCACCTCATCTCCGATTTCCTGGAGCGCGAACAGGTCGGACTTCAATGCCATCCTGGCGCTGCTCAGGGCCTGGAGCTTCTTGGCGTAGTCAGATTCCGTATGAAGCGGCAGCGACTCTGACTTGCCACTCATGGTCTTGCCGTTCAGTGCGTTGCAGTAGGTGAGGTGCTTGGGTTTTTCCACTCCCTTGGCAGGTTCAACCCAGCCAAGAGGCTCGCAATAGGCACGCCACTCCTTGAACACTTTGGAGCTCATCATGTGCTCCATGTTCCAGGTAGTGATGGACACCTGGGCGCTTGCACTGACAGAGGCCAGTACGCTTGCCAGCGCCAGAAGACATGCATGCATTCTCATCGTTGGAGCCTCACTTCCGTTTGATCAGGGGATTGACCGCAATATGCCAAGTCACCGAGATCTTGCAACGGAAAAATGACGGCAGCAGAACTGCGTGGTCCATGACCCATGGTTAGGCGGCACGATTTCACAAATCCGCCGCTACCAAGAGCTGCAATCAGCGCAAGTGCAGGCCACCTTCAGCGTTAAGCTACCCGCCTCGTTCGGTGCAACGAACAGGTTCAGTCCGTCGGTGAAGTCGCGCAGTTCCAAGGACGCCCGGAAGCGTTTGAAGTTCTCGATTCTCAACCGCTTGAGCTTCATGCGCCAGCTCCACGACCAGGGACCTAGCCAGCGCCAGGATCGCGTCCCGCGCCAGTTCAGGCTCGGTACCGGCTTGCAGCTCGCGCAGCTCCTGCAGCGCCTCGCCCATGAAGCCGTCGGCATGCAACGCTTGAATGTCCTCCTCGGTGGGCTCGATCCTCAATGCCGCCGCGTCCCAAAGGACGGCCCGCGCTTTGGCGCGTGCAGCCCCGAGCGAGGTCGACAGCTTGCGGAGTCCCGCCAAGTTGCAGGCTCCGGATACGCGTACGTGTAGGACATCACTGCCGCCCACCGCATCGAGAGTCCGCACACCCGACTTACCTCTTGCAGCCTGCAAGCTACCACGCCGGAGGTGGGTTCTACAGCATGAGGAGCCACACATGCTCACGGTCAAATAGCGGCCATTGGGTCCGCCGACTGCTTCTGCACGAGTGGCAGCTTGGAATACCACGTTCGAAGATCATCCACGACCCGCCTGGCGCCTTGCGACTGACCAACCCCTCATCCTCTTGACTGGCGACATCGACTCGTTGCAGCTTTAGAGGCCATCGCTAATTGTCGCCATGTTGCGAATATTCCAGGGCACAAGGGCAGAGTGACCCTTCGCGTCACGCCATCTACTCCTCCCGTTCGAGCGCCTCTTGTTCTGCAACGAACCCGGCCTCACGCATCGCCTGCCCTAATTCGGGCCATCCTGCCGCACACGCGAAGTGGTGAATGCGCTCCAAGGTCCGTGTCGAAGCTTTGACCCGCATATTCAGTGGCACATCCTTTGGTGACATCCCATAAGGCTGCAAGAAGAAACCAGCCCTTCGCGCTACACCTGCGATCGTCGAAGCGATTCGAAACCCTCCCTCGTCAACGTCACCCCAGTGATAGATCGGAGTGGTCGGCGGCAGGCTCTCCAGCACACGCCCGTACATTGCGCGCCAAGCCGGCGAGGGCATGCCCGCTGTGTAAATCAGAAGTACCTTGTCGTCCTGTCGGCGTTTGGCTTCACTGTGAAACGTGGTCTTGTTCTCGATGGTGATGACCTCAGTGACCAAACTGCGTGCTCCCAGAATGGTTGCCGCCGGTAGTCCCATGTAGGGCGCATCAATCAACCCGGTCGAGCGATCACGCGCGATGTGCACATGCCCTGCCAACAGCACAGGATGCTCCTCCCGGAAAAGGCCCAGTTCCTGCCAAACCTGGGCCGCAGCCCTTGGGCTGTCCTCAACGCTGCCACTCAGCAGAATGTCAAGTTGAGGTGTGAGCGCCTCAATCCGCTTGCTGTCTAGAAACAGTCGAGCACTAAATTCACGCACCGGGGCGGCAATCGTGTCTTGGCTACGTGCTTTGCAGGCTCGAATGGTCTTGGCCGCATCGATCCAAGCGCCCGCGACCTGCGGGCCCAAGCCGCGTATCTTTGCCATGCCAGTCCAGAGCCCAATCACGTCCAGAATTACTGGGAACTCTGTTTTCAGCGGCTCCAGCCGCCCAATGGTCTTTGACAATTGGTCCGCATAGGTTCTGCGTCCCAGGAACCGAGCCAGTGCCTGGACGTCCACTAGGTCAATGCGCTCAATCAATCCATCCTTCGGATTCAGCTTGTCACGCTGCAACATAACGGCGCCGGCGTCGCGCGCTGCGAGGAAGGTCTCATCACATTCCTGCTTTTGATGCCAGCTCCGCAGTTCCCTGTAGGGCTTCAGGTGCATGGCTGTCAGCGCGGGTGCGCGCGCACGGGCGCCGGCAGCGTGCTTGTCGCCGGCATCCAACAGTTTGGCCAACAGGTCCTTGGCGATGGTGCCTGCACTCATGGGGTCGCATCAGCAGGTTGTGCAATGGACTCCTGGCGGACGGCCAACAGCTCAGCTTCCAGAAGCTCAGGGTGGTACTCCCACATATCCTCTCGGAACTGCTCTCGCATGGCTTCGCTAACCCTGCGCTCCTCCACTTGGATCACATGGCGGGTTTCGTCCTTCATGATTTCGAAGTAGCGGTGCAGGAATGCAGTCAGCGTAGGCAGGTTCTCCCCTGGACTTGCCAGCAACACCTGCAGACCGAGCTTTTCGAGATAGCGCATGGTGGCCACGATGTTGGGCGTATCCATCTTGTCAAAGGCTTCGTCCAGCAGGATGAGCCGCAAACCATCCTGGTTGTTCTCATCCATGCGGTAGGCGGAGGACAGCGCCGCGCCGGCGATCACGTACAGCGGCGCGCGGTGCTCGCCACCGGAGCCGGGGCCAATGCGCTTGCTCAGGTGCCCGACCGTCTTGGTGACGCCGGTGACCGGGTCGTCGGTTTCAATCTCGATATCGAACTCGAAGAACTCCCGATAGTCATCCAGCGGGCTCTTAACCGCGGCATTGCCGGTGGTGGTTTTCTCGCGCAACAGCTCCGCGAACTGGGCGGGGATTTCTCCGGCATCTCCAAACAGACTGCCGTCGGCGCCGAAGTCGGCGATGTTCTCGATGAACTTCTTCAGTGGCATTAGGTCTGGGCGCACCTTGGCCTGGAACTGGTACCGCTCCCCATTGGTGAAGGCGGGGGAGGCTTTTAGCGCAGCATTCAAGCGCTTGAAGGTGGTGGTCAGGTACTTGAGGTTGGCGTGGAGGGCCAATGCCACGTCCTGGCGGAAGGTGTTCTGCGAGGCAAGATAGGCTTCCTGCGCCTGGGCCTTGTACTGGGGTAGCTCCGTGTTCTGCAGCCTGCTGACTTGCTGCTCCATCCATTCCTTGGCTTTGCGCCAGTCGGACGTCACCTCATCGCTGATAGCTTCGCGGTGCTCCGTGAGGAAGGTCCCAAGCAGCGTTTGGGCCGGGCCCAGATGCCGCGTCATGGCGGTGTTACAGCGTCTGGACTGGGTTTCGCACTGGTTGGCCATGGCTTGGTAGTCGTCGCCATATTGCTCCAGCAGCGCGTCCCAGCGATCGGAAGCATATTCCGGGTCATAGTCGGCATGGCTGCGGCAGGTTTCGTGCACTGTGCGCTTGCCCTGGAGCTCCTGCAGCTTGGCTGCGCATTCTCTGGTCAATCTCTCCAGTTCTGTCTCGGCCCGCACAACGGCATCACGGGCTTTGCGGGAATCTGTGTCCAGCTGAGGCTTGCGCGCCTGCAGTTCCCGTAGTTTGGCGGACAGGGCCTGGTACTCGGCACTGGTGCTTCCAGCGATACGTTTCTCGGCGAGTTCTCTCTCGGTGAGCGCTTCGCCCAGCTGGCGGGCAGATCCAAGTAGGAGGCGCAGGGTCTCAGGGGACGACAAGCTTTGCACCGCCAGGCGGATCCGATCAATGTCGCCCTGGCGCCCTTGAAGGTCAGCAACCTGTTGGTTCAGTTTGCGGGATTCGGCCCTGAGTCCGTCGACCTGGCCTTTGGCGCCGGCGCCGATCTGCAGGTCCGCCTCTGGCACCAGGCGTAGCCGCTCAAAGTCTCCGGGCCCCACCAGCATGCCGTCCAGGGTTAGGGTTCGCTCGCCCCGCAGCGCCTCTTGGGCGGAATTCGCGCGTTTGAGGTTGCCCAGCTTGCCACGCAGGTAGGCCACGGCCACCTGGTTGCTGCCCTGTATCAGGCTGGCCGCCGTGTCGGCGGCCGGCTGGCCCTGCCCAGGCCGGGCTCGGTCGGAGCGCACGATCTTGACGCCGTAGATACTGCGTTTGCCCTGCAAGGACTGGTAGATGCCAAAGGCTCTTTCCTCCTCCCGCGAGTCCCGCAGCAGAATGGCCTCCACGTTCTTGGCCAGATAAGCTTCGATCGCTGGCTGCCATTTGGGATCGGTCACCTTCACCAGGTCACAGACGGGGGTGGGGTGCAATCCGTGGTCCGCGAACTCATGCATCAGTAAAGCCGTAGGGGTACTGACCTGCGCGCGGTTGGTATTGGCGCGCTCCATGCCAAGGCCGATGGTATTGAGACGCTCTTTGGCGATCCGTAGCTGCTCCTTGACGACGTCGTGCTCCTCATTCAGGTGTGCACCAGCGGCCTTCAGCGCTTCTCCAAGGTTCCGGATGATCTGGCCCAGCGCATCCTGGTCGACTTGGTTCTGCTCCCAGGAGAACGCACCAAGCTGCTGTGCGGCCTGCGCAAGCGCGGGCTGCCACTGGGTAAGTAGGCCGTTGGAACTGGTGTTTTGGAGCAGCTGTCGGAAGCTGCTCAGCTCCGCCTTCAGATCTTTTTCCTGGCGGGCGGTTTTTGCTTGCGCCTGCGCCAGATCCTGCTGGGCGCCCGCGTTCTCGGCATGGTCCGCATGGGCTTGCTGCAGGCCTGACAGTTGAGCCACTTCGCGGGTCCAGGCCTCCAGCGCCTGATCGGCTTTAGTGCTGGCCTTGGTGCACTCTTCGAACACGCCCTCTTGGTCAAACTTTTGCCCCGTCAGCATTTCGTGGGCCACGTTGCTGAGCTCGTACGCCGCGGAGGCCTGTAGTCCCGTCCACGTGGCGGATTTGCGCGCCTCGGCCAGTGCAGCTTCAAAGTTCTTGCTGACCTCCTGGCCTTGCTTGATTTTGAGCTCGACGCCCTCGACCAATAGGTTGATCCGCTTGAAGGTCTCCACCAGCTGCTTGAATCGGGCGATATTGGTGGGGCGGTCTTCCAGCACGTCATTGCGGACGATCTGGTCCACGGATTTGGAGAAACTCATACGCAGCGCGAAGCGGAAGGCACGCGCGAACGCATCGTAGGACGCCGAGCCCGCCTTGCCGCGCAGCATGAACAGCACTTGCTTGACATAGCTGGCACCATCGTCAAACAGCGGTTCCTCACCGGTGACTTTGGATTGCTCCAGAAGCCGGTGACGGAAACTGCTCCAGGGCAGCGGCATGGTCGCGCCATCCACTGTCTGCAGGTGCTCAGACATGGTCAGCTCCACGCCGCGGATGACGTAGCGCCCCAGCACCTTTTCTGCCTCATTGCTCAGTGAGGCCTCAATGCACACGCCCATGGAAACCGGCTCATTGGTCTCGGTGTCGCGCCAGACCAGCGTGATGTAGGTAGTGGCCTGCGGCCGTGCGCACTGTTCGATGGTGTCACCGTACTGGCCCAGGCAGTAGGAACGCAGGGTGCGGCTTTGCTGGTGGGATTTGTTGTCGGCCTGCGCATTGAAGTGCATCTGGTTCTTGTTGGCGCCCATCATGGCGATCTGCACCGCATCGAGCGCCGAGCTCTTGCCGCTGCCGTTGCGGCCAAATAGACCGGTGATTTCTTCCAGACGGAATTCCTGCTGCTCGTACAACAGGAACTGCACCAGTTTGACGCTCTCAAGCCGCTTCATTGTTCATCCCCTGGTTGTCCTCAATCGCTACTGGCTCGCCGGCTGCCCCCTCCACATGCGCCTCGTCCTTGACTGCGCCCCACTGCGCCAGCCGAATCAGGGCCGTCTCGCCCAGCACGTCGACGATGGCCGGACGGATGGCCACGCCACCAGCCGACTGCTCCTGCAAGGCGGTGAGATGGCCGCTGTCATCGTCTTCCAGGCGCCGGGCGATACCCCAACGCTTGGCGGAGCGCAGCAGCGTGTCGAGCTCGCCGCGGGTGGGAAGGTCGCGCCCGGTCATGAGGTGGAACTTCTCCTGTAGCTCGATGTAGTCGCACAGGACCTCGCCGTCTTCGGTGAGTCCGCCGGCGCGCACGCCTTCGTCGTACAAGCCGCGCAGCACCAAGGCAAACAGTGTCTGAGCCACGGTCGCAGTTCCAGCCTTGGCGTGCCGCGGGAGTGCCGTGACATAGCGCAGCTGCCGGTTGATCGATAGGGACACACCCAGCGGCGCCAGCACCTTGGCGAACTCGCGCTCGTAGAGGTCCAGGATTCCATAAGTCACCCGGCTGCTGCGGTCGGAGTGGTAGATCACCTGCTCAGCCACTAGCCGGTAGGCGGCAGTCTCGAAGTCTTCGACGGTATAGACGCAGTCCAGCCTGCTGGCCAGACCCTCCCAATCCCGAGAGTTGCTCATTTGGTCTCCCTGTTCTTGGTCTGGCGCTTACGCCAACTCAGTGTGAATGGCTTGCCGCTCAAATACGGGTGCTCGGCGGCTTCGTCGCTGGTGTAGCGCAGCTCCATGCCCGGGGCCGATGCCCGACCTTCCATCTCCAGTCTGGGGATCCGGGAATTGGTGGCCATGGCCACGCTGGTCAAGGCCTGGAAGGCGCGCAAGTCCTCAATGGATCCACAAGGCAGGGTGTCGCTGCCGGCGGCGGTCGTGTTCTGCAGCACCTTCTCTGCATAGGCGCGCAGCTTCATGGGCGTAATGGACCGGCGCTCCTGGGCGCGGCGCACCAAGTTGCCGATCGCGCGCGTGCGGTCTGAGATGATCACCTGGCGCAAAGGCATGGGCGCCAGCCGCGGCACCTCCTTGCGTGGCTGGGCCAAGCGGGCGCCGCCCATCAGGGTATCCGGCGGGAAGACGGGGGCAACATCAATCTCGGGATTTGCGAGCAGGCGGTCCATCGTCTGCCGGAGCAGGTTGTCGATGGGGCGGATCGCGCGCAGCTTGTATTCCAAGAAGGCCAGCGCGCGCCGGTTGGCGACCCGGATCTCTTCGTCTAGGCGCTCCAGGTACTCTTCGATCCGGTCAAGCTCGTAGAGACGCTGGAGGTCCCGCTGGAAGGCGGCCTGGCCTTTCTTATCATCCCCATTGGAGAGACGATTCACATACCAGTCCAGCAAACGGCTGCGCTGCTCGGGCTGCGTGTCGATGTCGGTGACAGCTTCCAGAATCTGCTGGCGCTTGGACAAGGGGTGCTCTCTTGTGCGCAGCTCCTGGTAGTCTCCAATGAAGACTTCCTGGACGTAGGCAGTAAAGAAGGACCGCACGTACTGCGCAGTGGTGGGCTCCGCGCCGATGGCGGCCATCAGGTCGCGCACATTGGTGCTGGTGTTGCGGATGTAGACCAACAGGTTGCGGCATTGCTCGGCCGCCTCGCGCAGCAGGTCGCCGCTGGCTTCGCCCTTGTGCACCTGGGTCACGGCAGCGTCGATCGCGCGGATCTTGCCGGACACGAACACTGGGCCCGTCTCTGCGAAGTTGATCAGTTGGGTCAGCAGCTGGCCCACGGCCGGCGCCATGTTGACGGTCTTCTCAATGCCGTACCTCTCCAAGCGGAACCATCCCGCATCGACCAGGCGATTGAAGATGCCAATGGCCCGGATGTTCAGTGGCGTGTCGGGCTGATCGCAAGATTCGGGCTGCCATTCGTCGACGTATTTGAGGTGGTCCTCGATCTCTTGGATGACATCGCGCTGCAGGAAGCCGTAGCTGGGCGGCAGTGGCGCGTCGGGGCCGAAGCGCCGACGGTGTAGGTGGCACAGCAGCGCCCAGTAGCCATGGCGGTTTTGCGAGGCTAGGGGCCCGAAGAGGCGCTCCGGGATGCGCTGGAACAGCGCCATGGAGGCGGGGGTTACGCTGGAAACAGCCATTTGCGTACCTCCTCGACGTTCTCCACCGCCAACTGGTACTCAGGCGGCAATTCCTTGGCCACGTCCAGGGCCAGCCGCAGTTCCTGGACCAGGTAGGGCAACAGGGCGCCGCGGCAACTGTGCACGCGCGCCGCAGTCCCCTCAAAATACTCGCTGCGGACCAGGTCCTGCTGGCCAGGTGTCAGCTTGGGGTGCGCCTGGATGCGCACCTTCACCACAGCGTTCCACTTTGTGTCTTCTGCGACTGTGGATTCGGCCTTTTGGTCCAGCATGGACAGCTTCGCGATACGCCCCAGCACGAAGTCCCGGAAGTCACCGGTCTCCAGGCAGTAGCCACGCATGTGCCAGCGCCGGCCGGCCTGCACCAGGCTGTGCGGCTCTACGGTGCGCGGGTGTGGCTCCGGTGTGCGCATAGACCGATAGTCCAGGCTCAGGCGCGTGCCCTGCTCTATTGCCAGGCGGATGCGGGAGAAGGTACTGGGGTTGACCTGGGAGAAGCCCCACGGAGCAACCGCGACGGGTCCAGCACCTGGGGCGAGGTCAGCATGGATGTCCGCTTCTGCAAGGTAGGCAGCCAGGGTGAGGTCTGATGTGCCAGCCTTGAGATCGGCCTGGGCTTTTTTGTAGGCAACAGGGGTGACAAAGTAGGATTTGCTTTTACTGTCCCACTCGAACCAGTCAGGGGTTTCTTCTCGAACTTCTCGAAGAAGCTGACTCACTCGAATGCCGCTCAGTCCGAGGACGTCCATAAGTCGACCCCGGCTTAGCCGCCCTTCCCATAGAGCCATGCGACGCATGACCTTGTAGCGGTTTTTCTCGAAGAGGTTGGCTAGGCTCATCAGGTCGGCTCTATGGTGTATAAAAATATATCATATAAAAATATACACCATCTAAACCTCGTGTGCTACCGGGATGGCTTCCGCCACTCGCTCCGGGTAGAAGGGATACTTTTCGACGCGTGGCCAGGCTTGTCTATGCTGAGTGACTACAGAGGTGCGCTGCAGCCGTCAACCAGGCCATCCTCGAAAGGCGGATGGGCGAGGCGATTGATGCCCGTCTCTGTCAGGTCACCGGGGGCAAGCAGCCTGGCGTCGGCTTCGCAGCGGTTGCTGCCGTTCACTGACGCGCTTCCACAGCACGGTGACCGACACACAGCGGCCATTCGCCGCACCAGCACCTAGTTCGGTCGGTCGGCGGGTATCTGATGAGCTGGTGACGTGGGTGTTACCAAGGATCAGGGCGGCGACTCGAAGATCTGCTGCCTGGCATTGTGAGTGGGTACAGGTAACGCATTTTCTTAGCAACGGTTATCCATCGGCCAACCACTACCCATAGCGCTTGATGTGACCAAAGACGCTATATATAGTGTCGGCACAAGGCTAATCTCAACCAACGCGCGGCTGACAAGCCCGCCTCCGCCCCGGACCTCCACAAGTGCCGCTTTCCTCATATCACCTCCCAGCTCCGGCCGACTGGCAAGCGTTCGAACGCTTGAACCGCGACCTGTTCAGCGCTGTCTGGAACGACCCTCGCGCGCAGGCGAATGGCCGTGCCGGACAGGCGCAGGCCGGGGTCGACGTTTTCGGGACGAACTCGCGCACCGGTGGGCTAGAGGGGGTTCAATGCAAAGGCAAAGACGCACGCTACGGCAATGCGGTGACCATCGACGAGCTGCAGGCGGAGGTGAAGAAGGCTTTGACCTTCAAACCGGCACTTACGCACTACTACTTGGTCACCAGTGGCGAGACTGACGTGAAGGTGCAGGAGGAAGCGCGCAGCATCACTGAATCGCACATTCAGAACGGACTGTTTGGCGTAGATGTCTACAGCTGGGACCAGCTGCTCGGGCTTCTCCAAGATCACCGGAAAGTGGCACGAAAGCATTTCCGCGCGCTCCAAATTGCCCTTTCTGAAATCGACGTGCGTGAGGAGCTCATCGCCATCTGTCACCAGTCGTTCCAGAACGGCAACGCCCAGTTCCGGACCGTGGATGCTGTAGCGGCGGCCGAGGGCTTCTACCCAATACAGATGGATGCCTCAATGCACTACGAAGGCGGCGTACTGGACGCCAGGGCAGCGCTCGCTAGCCAGCGCAATCTGTTCCGCGACATTACCGCACAGCTGCGAGCTCTCCCCAATGCCATGTTGGCCTATTTCGGCATCGCGCACATCCCGCTGACCATGCACGCGGGCGCAGCAGCGTCAACCAAACAGGCAATCAAGCTGTACGAGCTAGATGCTGCCTCAGGCCAGTGGGAGCCGCTTCTGGACGATGCCGGCCCAGACCTAGGTGTAGAGCTGGTGGACATGGGCGGCCCGGTCGGTGGTGGGCACGCCGTTATTCAGGTGGAGGTCAGCGCACGCGTGGCCAAGGCCGACATCGACCAGACCATCACCAAGCCGTATCGGCACTTTGTACTTCGTATTGCCGACCCGCGGCGCGGCGTCGTCACTCACCATGATCAGGCACGAGCCATAGCGAACAAGTTCCGAGAGGCTGTTGACCACATCCACAACGAGAACCCGGGGACGGTGCAACACGTGTTCGCGGCCACCCCGATCTCGGTGTCCTTCCGGCTTGGCCAGATGGTCAGTCAGACTATGCACTGCTCGGTGCTGGCCTATAACTACTCGCAACGAAGCACCCCGCCCTACCACTGGGCGGTCGATTTGGTGGCCGCGGACGGTGCTCTCGGTCAACTCTGGATTTCGGAAGGCCAGCCCCGTGTTTGATGCATCTGCTGAACTGAACTCCTTCTATGAGAACCACGTTCGCCTGGGTACCAAGCTGCGCAACGACCTTGCTGGCTACCGTGACCTGAACCTGCAGCGCATTACCGATGGGCTCAAGCTGCTTGGGGAGAAGAACGGCGTCGTCTACAAGTCCTACTCGGAGTACAAGAACCAGGGGAGCTACGCAATGCACACCCTGAATCAGTGCGATCACACGGACTACGACATCGACGTAGCGGTCATCTTCGAGAAGGACGATCTGCCTGCAGGTGCCGCCAACGCTCGCATGCGGGTGCGCGATGCCCTTCAGGAGAAGATGAAGGGCACAAACTTCAGCAAGGACCCGGACGCGCGAAAGAACGCAGTAACAGTGTGGTACTCGGACGGATACCACATTGACTTCGCTGTGTACCGTCGTCGCACAGACTGGCTGGGCAATACAGTTGTCGAGCACGCCGGCGGCGACGAGTGGACCGCACGCGATCCAATGGCGTACACCAACTGGTTTACGGACCAGGTCGACTCCAAGAGCCCGCCAACAGTTTTTCACACGGCGCTCAATTACAAAGTCGCGGTCCCTTCGGGCCAACTGCGTCGTATCGTTCGCTTCGTGAAGGCGTTCGCTCGTTCACGCTCGGCCTGGGCACTGCCCGGAGGCATCATCATCACCACCCTTGTGTGTGAGGTGTACAAGCAGGACCCGATGCGGGACGATCTTGCCTTAGTCAACACACTGAAGGCGCTTCTGGCACGCTTGAAAAGTTCGGCACATGTCGAAAATCCGGTGCTGCCGGGCGTCTATTTCACCTCCTTGGACCGGCGCCATCGCGAGGTGGAACGCTTGCGCGATGAGCTCGAAGCCAAGCTGCCGAGCTTGGACGTCCTCAGCCACGCCGACTGCACGCTGAAGCAGGCCATGGATGCCTGGGACGCCATCTTCTGGCACGACTTTTGGTCTGACGCCAAGAAGGATGCCGCTCGCTCGACTCTGAGCTCCACTGGCCTCGCTATCGAGTGCTGGCTGGCCAAGAAAAGTGAGGGACCGGTTTACAAGCAGCACAAGAGCGACTCGACAGCCCTGCCCAAAGGGGTCCATCTACGATTCACAGCGGTTCCGGACGGGGTTGTGCCGCCCTATGACGTGCGATGGGCAGTGCGCAACGAAGGCCATGAGGCCAAGGAAGACCGTGCGCTAGAGCACGACACCATGAAGAGCGCGAATGAGCCGTACTGGACCTCCACCGCCTACAAGGGGCGTCACAAGATGATTTGCGAGGTCATCAAGGATGGCGTAACCGTTCGTCGTGGTGAGCACCTAGTGCGAATTGGTCCCGGCCGCCGGTTCTTCTAGCCGGGGCGGCGCCGGAATCGCTCTTTGATCTAGGCGCGCTTATCCCCACGGATTACAAAACCAAGTGGATTGGCTTGGCGCAGTTGCTGGCCTTGTCGCGCTTCTCCACGGCCAAGTCTCAAATTGACCTTCGATAGTGCGGCGCCCGTCGATCCAAAGTGAATGTGGTGCGCCCACCGTGCTGGGACTGCAATCGTTCTTAGGACACGCCTTTCGGTGCGCCCCCTAGTAGGCAATGGACGCTGCCGCCCCGGACGGCTGCCACTCAGCGGATGCGTCCGCCCGGTGTCACCAATCCGGAGTGCCCCTCGCTGCTCGCCCATTCCAGAGCAAGTTTTGGTACTACTGAATTAGGGCCGAACCGGGTTCGATGACGGCCGCGGCCGGAGTACCATGCGCAGTAGAAATCAACAAGAATCGATGGGGAGTCCAATGAGTGCTATGTCGACCGAAGGGAAGAAACCGTCCGCCCTCCGTGGCCAGGTTGTGACTGTGATGGAGTTGCTTTCCACACGCTTGCAGTGGAAGCATGCCCGAGCCTTGATCTCTGCCACCAGCCTGCACACCAGCAGGGGCTGGTCCGAGACTCTCGCTGGCGTTCGCGAGGACGCTTACAGCGACGCGATCTGGACTACCGCCTTCAAGTCCCTTGCTGCTGTCGCCGAGCAACACACATATGTGGGCAACAAGCGCGTCAGCTTCTTCGACCTGCGCGAACGGAACAAGGAAGAACGCGCCCGCATCCTCACGTGGGCCGGCAGCTCAGCAGCCTCCGACTTGGCCGGCGTCCTGCGGCGTCGCCCCTTCTCGATCTTAGCGGCACCAACCAGCGAAGCGGGGCTCGAGCCGTACAAGCAAGCGCCCCCCAGGCTGATCGCGGCTGACTCCGAGAACGGCAAGCTGTATCTCCAGTATTTCAGCACCCGCGCCTACACCCACCGCGAGCCGCTGGACATCTCGAAGATGACGGCGTCGCAGCAAAAGGTCTTTGCTGAGTATGACGAACTTATTGGCGTCCGCACGCGGTCGGTGCCGTGCTTCGACACCGTAGTTATCGACACCAACTCCGAGCTGGTTGAGGTCCGTGTGGACTTCCAACCTGGCATGACGGAGGACAAGGCGACGCCTGCCTTCCAGCGAGTGGTCGGTGAACTCAACCGCGCCTCCGAGAAGTTCATCGGACACGGCGCCGCCGGGGCTGGTCTCATGAACCTCCACCCTGCCATCAACCCCATGTACATCGACGAGAGCTGCGGTCGTGTCACTGCGCTGGGGTTCGTTGCTACAGGCAAAGACTCGTCCTCGAACAATCGCGGTCAGCTCCACAGGAACAAAACCAAGGATTTCCGCAAGGATGCGTTCCACGTTGGCGGAAAGCTGCACGTAGACCGCGTTGATCCTTACGCGATCGGGATCACTTGGGCGGCCAAACCCCCAAAGGCAGAACTGGACCTAGAGATCAGGGGTAACGCCCGCGCGATCTACTCCGGCAAACTGACTGCTGTCACTGAGGCGGAGATCGTCGGTTGCACCGACGATGCGGACTTCGACTTCGTAACCAGCCAGGTACTGCACCACATCAAGCGCAGGAACAAGTGAACGTGGACGGCGTGATCCGGGACGACTGGGCGGCAGAGCCCGGCGTGATGCGAGCGTGCCTGCACGTTTGGCATGCCCTATCGACGCGCTCCTACCAACTTGATCACTACTCGTTCGCTGAACTGGCACAGTTGTCCGAGGCGAGTGACGAATCACTTGTATCCAAGGCCCTGCTTTACTTGACGAACCCCAAGCTCAAGGTTCTCAAAATTTGCCTCATGTACGAGTTCGACGACCAGTTTTTCGAGCTGCCGGAAGACGAAATCGCACACTACTCCAAGGGCGAGGCGGTGATTCACCCGCACTTCGGTGAACCTATCCCAGAGTCTGAAATCTTGATGTGCTTTACGCCTGGCGTGCGGCTTCAGAGCAAGGATGCTGCGTGACGCAACAGACGACACTTGAGCAGTTCCAGCGCTTCGCTGGCAAGCGCATCGTCCAGGCGGCACTACGCCGTGAGTGGATCAGCGAGGAAGGCACATACCAGGATTTCGTTTCGCAGCTGTACACTGACCTGGATGAGTCAATCTATGCACTGCAGGCCACACCTGAGTTGAGGCAAAAGGACGGCGAAGACCGCATCAGCCAGGACATCCTAGTTGGGTTGAATCAAAAGGGCTACCAGGCTACCCACGACACAAAGACGGGTGGGCACGTCGACTTGTCGATCCGGCTAGGCGATCACTCCTGGATCGGCGAGGCAAAGAAGGACGGCAACTTCAAGGAAGGGTTCCTGCAGTTGGCCACGAGGTACGTGCAGGCGTCCGGCAATTTTGCGCACGACCATGGCGGCTTGCTCTTCTATATGGTTCAAACCGCGGACGCGCTTGGCAAGCTGAATGGATGGCGCACTAAGCTGACTGCTGACGGTCACCCGTGCATCGACTGCACGAAGAACAAGCTCGCCTTCTACTCAACGCACAAGCTCGAAGGCCCAGGAACTGACTTCACCGTCCGTACGATGGCAGTGTCGCTTTACCACCAGCCGAAGGACAAGTCGGCCAGAACCTCGGCGGCAAAGAAGACCGCCAAGACAAAGCCGTAGCGCTTGGCCGGTCAACTCGTTCAAGCCGGCCCCAACTGGTCAGCTAACTAGAAAGTCCTCCGAGGCCGTGCAGCCAAGCTGACCATCTGTCGCGCGGAGCAATCCAAACGCAATTTGTGGCCTAGATGTTGACGATGAAAGCGTACGGCTTGCAATAAAGCGATCTCTCGAAGGCCCCAAGACGTCGCAGCAGCAACAAGTCGCGGACAACTGCTTTGCCCTCAATCAGTTGCAGCTTACACGCTGTTCGCAAATTGTTCGGGATCTTAAGTGCCATGCAGCTCCCAGAATCAAGTCCCTGATCAGAAATCGATTCGGACGTGTGTGTACAACCTATCGATTGGAAGCTCTTGGGTGGAGTGAAAATGCGTATCGTGTTTCAGCTCATCCACCAGCGTTTTCCTTGGAACTTCTGTTCGCTTCTCTTCGCTGCCGTGCTTGCCTGCCATCGTCGATAGAACGGAGGTCATGCGGTTCTTTTTTGAGGAGTTTCCACGCTTGTTGAAGCCCTTCCAAAGTGACTTGGGCGTGGCATTCAGGCTCCCGTGATGCCCGACCTTGTAGAGGTCAACATCTGCCAGCATCTCCGCAATCCCGGGTTGTTCAAGTGCATATGACCAGTTCTCGATCTGCGCATCACCAGGAAACAGCAACTGCTTTCCACCCACCTCGAAAAGCAAGATAAGACTGGTGTTGTTCATCGCCTTGTCCAGCATGGTGACAATGCCAAGAAGCTGATTGCCGCGAGCATTGGTGATGTGCTTCGCTGCCCAGCGTGCCTCTCGCGGTAGCTTGCCTTTTTTGGCGAAAACATAGCTTGCAGCAAATGGCCCATGCGCATTGCCGTCGATTGAGTTTGCCGTGGACACTCCACGAGCATGGAAATGCCAAAACTCATCGTTGTCCGTGGCGCGCTGCTTCTTGATGGTTGCGCTTTGATCCACCGTGGGCGGCCCCAGAACGTGGGTTTTCACACCGGGTAGCAAATCCTTAAGAGGATCCTCCATACCGTAGTACGCGTACGAGCTTTTTCCAGCCTTGCCCATGTCCGCCAGATTCTCGACAGCAGATAGGTTCTTGGTGTTGTCCCGCCCCAAAAAATCAAGCCGTTCAGCCAGGCCTCGTGGTAGTCCTCCTGGCTTTTCGGCGGCCAATTTGACGACCTGCTCCGCCACGTTATTCATGGCCTGAAGTGCGCTAAACGCCCGAGTGCTTCCAGAGGTGGCTTTCGCATTTTTTGTGCGTGGCCCCGTAGCGTCCGTTGCCAATGTCAAATCTTCAGTCCAAGGCTGTAACACAAGGCGCGGCTGAAGTGCACGAATGATGTCTCCGGAGCCATTACCGTTGGATTTCGTGGCGAACCCGCTGATGTGGTCGGCATGTCGGTGTGTGGCCACAACAGCATCCAGTTGTGCTCCCCGACATTTCTCCCTGATGTCTTCCGCAACTCTTTGCATTAGCTTTCCACTGTCCGCTTCCGGCGCTCCAGTGGTGCCGAAATCAATGAGCACATGCCGCTTGTCTGAGTCACCATCCCCGTACACGAACTGCAACAGAAAGCAGTCGCCAAAGCCTACTTGGTAGGCGAACAGATTGAGATGAGTCGGGCTCTTGGCGGACTTCGTCGAAGCATGATGCTTTGCGCCCGTGCCGGTCTTCGCACGCGCCTTGTTCGTACTCATACCTAGCCTCCTAAATGGCCTTTGATCGGACGCGATACAGGTTGTGCGCTTTTGGCTCGCGGAATGGACGAAGTTCTCTGCCGTTTGCCTGTGTCATCACAAGAAGCGCAGTGCGCTCGCATCCGATGCAGATTGGCAAAGGCACTACCTATCTCGGGATCCTCCGTGGGCTCTCCGACAAGGTACTCAAGCCGTTTGCGCTGCCATTGACCATCGTTCATTTGCCTGGCGATGTGGTACTTCAACTGGCCATACTGGTTAAACACAAGTGTGCCTGCGCCATAGACGGTCAGTGCCGTATTGGAGTTCACACCTGGTGGTCGCGGATCCACGTTGCAAACCACCTTGAGCTCCGCCCCGAATATGTTGGCGCGGCTGACGTATTCGCAGATGGTCTCGCGCAACAGGAAGCCTTCAGGCCCGATGCGTAGGCTGGGGCGTACGGAGACTACTTGGGTGTAGGACCGCTCGTCGACGCCCAGTGCGTCTCGGTTTTCCCAGATGAATCGGAATACCTCTTCCGGGTCGCGGAGCATGGATTCAAAGTTCGTCCTTCGGTACTGGATAGAGGCATGTTGCGAGAAGCCAAGCCAGCAGCCACTCGCGTCCGTTCTACTCACGGGAGGTTCTATTCCGAAGGACCCAAATACTTCCAAGACAGTGCTTCGATAGTGGTACCGCTTGTCATCGGGGGCAATTTCAGCATCCGCTGTGAGCAGTGCAGCAAGGTAGTCCCCAAATTCCAAGTCCAAAGGCGGGCAGTAGTCGAGGGCTCGAATGGACATGGTGAGAAGGTGGTCAGCCACCTTGGCTCCCTCGGCCGCAACCTCAACGAGGTTGTAGTACCCATCATCAAAGGTCCCGAGCTCCTCGATGCGCCGCAGCCAGATCTGAAGGAACGTACGCATCAGGGCAGCAGCGAGGATTTCGCCTCGGGTATGCGGCTCTCGGAACTCTGGAGAGTCGAGCAAGTCGCGTGCGGGCTTGATTCGTACCGATCGACGCAAAGCATTCGCTCGCATCCCACCAAGCGCCCGCCCAAACTCCTCCGCAAGTCCCATGAGGGCGCCGTCGGTCAAAGCGCTGGCAGTGAGCGCTCTTCGATGAATCAGAGATTTACCCTTGCTCTTGATGGCGACGCGGTTGGTGCCATCATTGAACTGGGTCAGGGCCAGTTCAACGACTTCCTTGAGGGAAAAGATCGACAGCAGCGCGACAACATCTGAGAAACCTTCATGAAATGCAGCCTGATCCGGTCCGGAGAAATTCATGAAGCCCGAGCGGAGTCCGTCCAGCAGAGCATGGGTAGTCTCGTGCACGACGATGTCATGCGAGAGGCTCGTAAAGATAAAAGGCCTCGCAGGCTCCTGCTCGGCCCTGAA